>JBEGNB010000223.1:0-2919 GCA_041182785.1 Bacteroidota bacterium | reverse complement strand
GAAGATATTGATTAATGATGTGCCCATCAAGGCTGCTATAGCACCGGGCATGTCTATTGGTGCCCAGCTGCCCATCAGGCAGGCGGAAAGAATTGAGGTGGTGTTCGGCCCGTCCGGCTCCACCTATGGCGATGAAGCCTGCGCCGGGGTTATCAATATTATCCTGAAAGAAACCGAACGCCCGGTTTATACCCAGGCCGATCTGTCGTTCGGACGATTTAACTATAACAGCCTCGATCTCATGTTCGGCGGCAAACTGGGACGCGACCGGAATATCTTCAGATACAGTATCTATGGCAGCAGTACAATCCGCGACAACGCAGATTACTATTACGATCCGGAACTGTTTAATACAAACAGGTACCTGCCATTCGGCCTGGACTCAAATCTTTATGTCCAGAATAATAACTACCGGGGTGTTTCTTCAGCCAAAGACAGTATAGCGCGCACCAATTCGCTGTCGCACGAAAGCCGTTTGTTCGGTGTGAATATGACATGGCGCGGACTGCACTTTACGTACCACCGGCTGGCCCGCTTCGACCGGAGTGTTCTTGGACTTAACCCGCTCGCCGTTTCGTATGCCAACCCGTCCAACAGGATTGCCGAACGCCTGGAAACTTTTTCGCTGGGCTTCCGAAGAACACATTCCAAATGGACTACCTATAATACGTTTGCCCTGGAAAGTTATCAGATCAGAAACTCTTCCACAACCAACTATGTATTTGATCGCCTGAGCGCAGCCAATTTTATCGCCCGCCGGCAACCCGGCATATCGCCCCAGGAGGAAGCGGAACTCCTGAAGAGGATTTACAACTGGTATGCCTCCGATGAACGATATACCGTTGCCAACGGCGCCGATCTCCGTATAGAATCGCGTATTCAGGCCACTGTAAACGCTAGAACACTCCTGCACGCCGGCGGACAACTACACGGCGGAGGCGGTATCCCGGCAGGAGCTTATTATCAGGCACCCGTATCGGTTTCTCTGGATGGCACATTAAACCCTGATCTGCCGCTGGCCATTACACCCGAAACTGAAATCTTGCTGGATGGCAATTTCTTCGCTCATCTCGATTACCACGGTCCCCGACTCCATCTCATCGGAGGTGGCTCACTGAATGTCGCATCGGGCCAGAATGTCCGGGTTGATCCCAGAATCGGTGTGTCTTATATGATTGACAGTTTCTGGATTGTTCGAGCCAATGCATCATCCGGATTCAGAAACGGTTCTCTGTATGGCAACTTTAACTCTTTTATCATTGATCAATCACAAAATCCTGTATTCAGACTGACTGCCAACGCAGGGTCTGCTACCACCGAGTCGTTTTTTGGATCAGAACTGGGGATCCGCTACAATGCCTCTGATGGAAGCGGCGCAGAAATACTCGGTTTCTGGCAACAATCAAATAATCTCTACCGGCCGGGATACCTGCTGCCCGGCGACAATTCCACATGGTATTATGGCTACATGAACGCGCCGGGGAAAGCCGGCACTATTCTCGGCGCTCAGCTTATTTCCAGAATTGGCAGCAAAACGCTGCTGAATGCTCGTTTTTCCGGAAAATCGGACAGGTTTGTTACCATAACGGGGAGGTCTGAGTTCTATGTACAGTACTCTCAGGGGAAAGAGTTTCACGGCTATAACCTGCCCGACCTGAACTTTATCCCCAATATGCCCGCATGGATTGTTCAGTGGCGCAACTACATAAAAATCAACAAAAAAACTGAACTGAACTTCGCCTACACACATATCGGTGATTCCAAAAGCAAATCAGTTATATACAGGAATCTTTATCAGCTTGGCTTCCGCCCGGAAACGCTTGGAAGATATGGTACCGTTGATCTCACCGCAAGGGTATTTCTCAGCAAACAGTTTCTGGTATATTGTAACTTCCAGAATATCTTCGACCGCGAACACGCCGGACTTGATGCCAGTGGTACGCCCGATGACCTGATTTACAATCCCCAACCCGGAAGATTTGTGCGCCTTGGCGTGAATTATAATATGAACTGAGGTCTTCTCTGAAATCATGTTCCTTTGTAACTATTGTCACCGTCGCGGTTCTGTAAAGCCCCGCACCTTTGTACTGTCAATAAAATTATTCACCGAATCAGCAAGATCCGGTGATTCAACATAAAACGACAGTCATGGAACAACCAATGATCTTCAAACTTAAAGCCGGGCTCCTGAATAACGGCGTTACCCTGCTCAATGCAGCGGAAGTGGACTCTGGAATTGAATCTGCCACTCCACCCGAATTCGGTGGAAAAGAAGGCTTTTGGTCACCTGAAACACTGCTACTGGGCGCTGCGGCCGGCTGCTTTATCAATACGTTTCAGTTCTTTGCCAAAAGAATGAAGTTCGAATTCGATGGTATCACCTGCGAGGCCGAAGGCACGGTGGAACGCGTGGATGGCAAATCCGTTTTCACCGGGATTACTGTCTATCCGACTATTATGATCGCCGATGAATCGCTTCGCCCGACTATCCTCGATGCCGTTGAGAAGGCGCACCGCTACTGCCTGGTTTCCAACTCGCTCAAATGCCCGGTGCAAATCAGGGAAAATATCCTGATTGCATCTATTGCAGAATAAAACTTACTGTACAAACACATGAAAGTCAACTTTTCAGACATTATCAACAGCGAAACACCCGTTTTGGTGGATTTTTACGCCGACTGGTGCGGACCATGCAAGGTCATGGCTCCCATCCTGCAGGAGGTAAAAACCAATATGGGCGATGAGGTCCGTATCATCAAGATTGATGTGGACAATAATCAGTCACTGGCCGGCCAGTATCATATTATGAGTATCCCGACGCTTGTCATGTTTAAAAACGGGAAGGAAGTGTGGCGTCAGGTTGGTGTAATATCAGCATCTGCCATCACGCAGAAAGTGCGTGCCGGCGCGTAACCATGA
>JBEGNB010000222.1:0-5788 GCA_041182785.1 Bacteroidota bacterium | reverse complement strand
ACGTCCTGAAAATGACGTTATTTAACTCGGTATGCGACTCCGTATTCTGGAAAGATACCGTTACCATCTTATTACCACCCACAGTTTCGCTATCAGATTATACCGAATTCTGCGAAAGCGTTTGCCTGCTTCCCGAACCAACATACAGCACAGGCACAATGCCCGTTGATAGTGTTTTCTGGAGTTTTTCGGGTGGATCGCCAGTGAACTCAACCGAGCTTTACCCACCTTGCGTACAATACGAGGGTGCAGACACCTATACTTATACGGTCACAGCCTTCAACGTGTGCGGCTCGGCCACCGCGTCTGACAGCTTTGTGATTGATACGATTCCGGAGGTGATTCTCGGGCCGACTGATACGCTTTGCCTCAGCGACGGCATCACGCAATTGTTCCCTGCTACGCCGCCCGGCGGAGTTTGGTCAGGCCCGGGCATTATTGATTCGGCTACCGGATTATTTGATCCGGCTGCTATTACACTGACGGGAACGTTGACTGAGACAACAGTAACATACACATTTACAGATGGAGTTTGTGTTATTAGCAAAGACAAATCTGTGCTGGTCATTGACATGAGATTCGTTGATGGTGGTCCAACAATCAATACCTGTATTTCAGAGACAGCCGTTATTCTGAACGGTGGAACCCCTGCAGGAGGATGGTACGAAGGTCCCGGTGTAACGGACTCAGTGGGTGTTTTTGATCCGAGTAGTCTGCCGCTAGGCTCCTATGTGCTGACATATTCTTACAAACTGCCCTTTACGGATTGTATCGGCTCCGACACCTTTATCGTGCACGTACGTCCGTTGCCTGTTCCCAATTTTATAGTGACAGACAGTCTGTGCATAAATGTACCAGTCTTGTATGCAAACACTGGTACCGGGGCTGTAGCCTATCAGTGGTTATTTGACGATGGCAGCACCTACACATCCGCTAACGTTTCGCATGCATTCATAACGACTGGTTTACATACGGTAAAATTGATAGCGGAATCGCAGTATGGTTGCCGGGATTCTATTGAAAAACAGGTTTTTGTATCAGGACCACCGGAAGCATCGTTTGAGAAGGATACCACACAAGGTTGCGCGGTGCTGCCAATCAACTTTACCAATACAAGTAATGGTTATCAATTTGTTCACTATTTCTGGGATTTTGGAGACGGTGATACCACCTCCGTCACAGATCCGCCTACTCAGTATTTCAATCAAGGTCTGCAAGATACAGTGTATTTTATCAGACTCACCGCCACAAACCACTGTGGTATGGACTCTTTCACCGATTCGGTAACTGTTTTCCCCAAGCCGCTTGTAAATCTCAAGCTGAGTAAAAATGAGGGTTGCACCCCGCTTCCTGTTCGGTTTAACAATCTCACCAAAGGTTTACCTGACTCATATGAGTGGTATGTAAACAATATCCTTTTCTCCACGGATTCTATCCCGCCAGACAGGATATTTACAGCCAACGGAACTGAAAATGAAATATATATTGTCAGGTTGATTGCATTTAATGAGTGTGGCTCGGATACAGCTGATCAGCAAATAACTGTCAAGCCCGACAGTATCCGCGTATTTTTCAGCGTTGACAAGAGTGCCGGGTGTGAACCTCTGACTGTAACTTTTGAGAATTCTACTTCTCCAGACTCTTTGATTGTTTACAACTGGTACTTTGATCAGAATGATGATACAAGTATTGCCGAAGATACTATCTACACCTTCTTCTCAACTGGTGATACAATCACTAAATACAGGGTCAAGCTGTTTGCAAATAACGGCTGTTCTGAAAATAGTTATTCAACCGATATTACTGTTTATCCGTCGCCGTCAGTGTCATTTACGGTACCTGGATATGTATGTGCTGATGATAGCATACAATTCGTTAATACATCAGTTGATGTAAACGGGAATTACTGGGAATTTGGTGATGGCAATACATCAACCGCTACAAATCCTGTACACATTTATGCCGTACCAGGGATTTATATTGTAAAATTAACCGCGTTCTCTGCTTCAACTGGTTGTCCAGACACCTTTACAAAAACAGTTATTGTCAGGAGTTTGCCTACACCTGAATACTCGGCAACTCCCACCTTTGGTTGCCCCCCCCTAAATGTAAGTGTGACAAATCTGACAAATGGTGCTGATAATTATTACTATCGTTGGGATTATGGGGATGGTAATACAAGTGTTGGGAAAAGTCCGGGAATGCACAGTTACATAAAATCGGGTAACTATAACATTACGCTATGGGCTGTGGATGTGTATGGGTGTGACAATGATACAGTAATTTCAAATATCCTGGTATATCCGGTACCCGTAGCTGATTTTAATATTTCCCAGGACGAACGCTGTGGACTGCCACAAGAAGTATGTCTGCAAAATACGACCCTTGGAGCATCAGGTTTCAATTGGAACCTGGGTAACGGTTCTGTGACCGTACAGAATAATCCATGTACAAGTTATGAAAAGGCCGGCTTGTATAAAATTATACTGGTTGCTAAAAACGCCTTTTTATGTGCGGATACAATTGAAAAAGACTTCATCGCATACGATATTCCAGAAGCAAGTTTCAGTGTAGACGATACGGTTCAGTGTACGGTAGCCAATGTCATGTTTGAGAATAAATCACTCAATGCAGAATTTGCCAATTGGTATTTCCACAACGGCCAGGACACTTCGTACAATACATCATGGGAGTACCCGGATACAGGTTATTATTCAGTTATGCTTGTTGTTGGAAATGGTAGCGGATGTACAGACACCCTTCGACAAGACAGTCTTTTACACATTTATCCGTCTCCTTCTGCTGATTTCTACTTCGACAAGATAGATTCGGAACCACCAAGCACGTATCAGTTTTACGACGATTCAAGTAGCGATGCTTTAAATTTCTTTTGGGAATTCAGTGATGGAAGTCCAATATCTGAACTAAAAGACCCCAGGCATCGGTTTGTTTCTATTATAGATAAAACAGTCTACCATTGGGTCGTAAACCAATTTAATTGTGTTGATACTGCTATAGCTATAGTGGATCTCGATACAATAGGGAGCCTGTACATCCCAAACATCCTCGAGCCTCAAAGTGGCATTAACTTTGAAAAAACAATCTTCTTGCCTAAAGGAATTGGTCTTGCTGAATACCATATAGCGATTTACTCTCGAACGGGACAGTTAATGTGGGAATCAATGTCGCTTGACGAAGATGGAATGCCCAGTGAATGGTGGGACGGAACACTAAACGGTGAGCAAGTACCCGCCGGAGTTTTTGTTTGGAAAGTCCACAGGGCAAGGTTTGTTGACGGAACTGAGTGGGATGGAATGAAAGATGAAAAGGGCAGAATACGCAGAAGCAATTTCTTGTATCTTTTACGTTAAGCCTCAAGATAATAACCAACATTGAAAATGAGGAAATGTCAAACATCTCATATCATATTCGGGCAAACTACTTTGACTCGTACCATAGTCGTTACCCGAAATGACGAACTTCTTTTTTCTGACAATAGCCTGAAGAACCCCCGGGGTATCCAGCGGTAAAACAACAATTTTGAAATGAAAAAAATCATCGCTTTCGCACCCGTTTTCCTGCTGCTCGCTTGCAGCGGAAGCAAGCGAGTCACGGTCTCGTCAGATCCGGCTGCCCGAATTTTTGTTGACGGCAAACAGGTTTCATCCGGCTCGACCAAAATTATTGTACCCGAAAAATCTACAGTCAATGTCCGCGTTGAGAAAACCGGGTTTATCTCTGAGGAGAGAAATTTCACCAACAACAAAAATGTGGAACTTCCCAGATCCGAATTTGTCAAACTACAGGCTGATGATGCCTACGAAAGTTCATACAGCACGGATATTGCAAACCGGGATATCGAGGTCAAGTCAAAAAAAGGCGAGGAAGAAGCATGGAGGCTGTTAAGTCAAATAGTAACCAGCTATTTCGACGTGATTGAAGTCTCTGACCGGAATACGAGATACCTGAGAACTGCCTGGATTCTCAAAAACTATGTGGCCGCATCTGTTCGCACCAGACTGATTATTAAACCCGGCACCGATGATTTTACCTATAAAATTAAAATCGTTTCCGAAATCGCTCCGCCCGGCACCAGCGTCAAAGAAGATGAAAGATTTAAGGAGTGGGACCGTATCCTCCGGGTGTATGAGCCAATCGCCACGGAGGTTCAAAGCCGGTTGACTCAGTAGTCGGGTGCAGCAAGCCTCAAAGGCAAAAGTTGTCTGTATGCAACTTTTGCCTTACTTTTATGCCTGCTTCACCCTGATTCACCCCACACCCGACATAATGCGATTCGACGACTACCGCCTGGCCACAGAAATCAAAAGAAACCTGGACGCAATGGGCTTTCGCCGGCCCACCGATATTCAGTTCAAATCTATTCCGCCTATTCTTCAGCGGGAGGATGTGCTGGCTATCGCTCAAACCGGTACCGGCAAAACTGCAGCGTTTGTCATCCCGATTGTACATGTTTTGCACGAGCGCAAAAAATCGGCCCGGCCCGACGGCATCAAGTGTATCGTTATGGTGCCCACCCGCGAACTGGCCCTACAGATCACGGATGTGTTCCTGAAAATCGGAAAACACACGCGCGTAAAAACGCTGTGCGTGTTCGGCGGCGTGGAGCAGGCTCCCCAGATCGCCCGGCTGGAAAAAGGAATTGATATCCTTATCGCTACGCCCGGACGAATGTTCGACCTCGTAAGCCAGGGCCATATTAAACTGGACCATGTGGAGATCCTCGCCGTAGATGAAGCCGATCATATGCTCAAACTGGGGTTTCTCAAGGATATACGCGACCTGATCCGGTTTTTACCCAAAAAACGGCAAACGCTGTTCTTTTCGGCTACCATCAACGAGGAAATCAAGAAGCTGGCCTACTCGCTCGTCAACAGCAGCGCCATCCGGATTCATGTTTCCCCCAAGGATCCGGTGGCTAAAAATATTCAGCATGCCGTGGCTTTTGTGGAGATGGACGACAAGCGGTTTTTCCTCGAACGGTTTGTGCGGGAAAATCCCGATATCAAAATACTCGTGTTTGTGCGCACCAAGGTGCGGGCCGAACGGGTCTGCAAGGCCATGGAACGGGTAGGCATAGAATCACAGACTATCCACGGCGACAAGGAGCAGCAGGAACGGCAAAGTGTAATGGAACTTTTCCGCCAGGGAACGCTGAAGGTACTCATCGCTACGGACGTGAGCGCCCGCGGTATTGATATAGCCAATGTGGATTATGTCATTAACTACGACCTGCCCGATGTTGCCGAAAACTACGTGCACCGTGTGGGCCGTACCGGCAGGGGCGATAAAAAAGGACAGGCACTCAGCTTCTGCGCAGCAGAGGAAAAGCCAATGCTCGCCGAAATCGAACAGTTCCTCGGCAAACGTATCGCCGTGCTGGAAATCAATAAAGACGAATACAGGGAAACACTCCGCATGACCGAAGATGTGCCCGACAAATGGAAGGATATCATGGCCGAGATTGAAGAGGCCGAGAAATGGAAAAAGGGCAAGAAGAAATAGTACCGTTCTATGAACAGACTCCTGATTATCCTCATTTCGCTTTCTGTTGTTCGTCCCATCTGTAGTCAGGACGACCCGGAAATCCTCGTATTTCCACTGGGAAGCACACCGGATTCTCTGTACCGGGCAGGTTATTTCAGGAAGGCTCTGCCTTATGCCATGTCCGCCTTTGATGCTTTTGGCTACAAACCGGTGCTTGATACGGCAACTTATGCAAGGGCAATGTACAGACTGGGGGTAATTGAATATCAGTCTGGTTATTATG
>JBEGNB010000221.1:0-8699 GCA_041182785.1 Bacteroidota bacterium | reverse complement strand
GGCCTTGAGTTCTGAAAGCATGGGTCTTGTCCGTTTTATAGTGAAGTATTGAACGCGTAAAATTAATCAGCCAACGCTGTTTTCCGAATATTTGCACTGATTTTTGCCAATCTGCTGCCCGGATACTATGATACAAACAGATCCGATGCAATCCTGTCGGCCAGCAGTTTGCCAGTCTTGCTCAGTGTGTATATTCCGTCACTTGCTGTTATCTGACCACCATCAACGTATGGCTGTACCCCCTGTTGAAATAAAGCGATGAACTGGCCGTAATCTGCTGCTATTTTACGCTCATCCACCCCCCATTTTGTCCGGATGGAAGTCATCACATATTCGTTATAGCGCTGGGCAGGAGACAGTAATTCCCGTTCAAAAGGAATAATCCGGTCTTTTAATGAGTTGATATACAAAGCATTGTTGGCAATGTTCCACTGGCGGCCTTCTCCGTCGAAGGAATGTGCTGCCGGCCCTATACCCAGATATGGCTCTCCCAGCCAATAGCTGCTGTTGTGCCGGGCATGGCGGCCCGGCAGGGCAAAGTTGCTGATTTCATAGTGCTCGTATCCCATGCGCGCTGTTTCGCGCTGCAGGTATTCAAATTGTCTGGCAGCCCTTTCTTCGTCCACCGGAGGCTGCTTGCCTTTCCCGACCAGGTTATGCAGGGCTGTTCCCTCTTCTATCGTCAGACAGTAACACGACAGGTGAGGAATCCCGTATTCAAAGGCTGTTTGCAGGTTTTCCGCCCACTGCGCATCACTGGTAGGAGGTGCTCCGTAGATGAGGTCTATGGTCAGGTCGCTGAAGCCGGTTTTCAGGGCGTCTTCCAGGCAGGCACGTGCGTGTACGGCGTTGTGCGCACGGTTCATCCACTGTAAATCGGTGTCTGAAAACGACTGTACGCCTATACTCAGACGGTTCACAGGGGTGTAATCGCGTATCTGTCGCAGTTTTTCGGGAGTCAGATCGTCGGGATTGGCCTCAAGGGTAATTTCAGCATCTGTCTGAACCTTGTGCAACTCCGAAATCCGTTCGAAAATCTGCACGAGTTCCGATACGTCAAGCAGCGACGGAGTGCCTCCACCCAGATAAATGGATGTCAGCGGGGCACCTTTCAGGAAGTCCTGCTGCAGCTCCAGTTCTGTCAGAATAGAGGCCACCATTTCCGGCTTGCTCCGGAGGGTGGTCGAGAAGTGAAAATTACAGTAGTGGCACGCCTTCCTGCAATAGGGTATATGTACGTAGATTCCGGGCATTTCTGAACAATTGAATGACAACCTGTGTTCTGAGGGCAAATATCTGCATTATGCGCCGTCTTGTACGAGAACAATTCCTCCCCCTTACCCTGGACCAGGCATGGGAATTCTTTGCCACCCCTAAAAATCTGAATCTGGTAACCCCCGACGATCTGGTTTTCGAGATCGTTTCAGAGGTGCCTGATAAAATGTATGAAGGGCTGATTATCACTTATCGCATCAAACCCATGCTGAATATTCCGGTGAAATGGGTCACTGAAATCACGCATATCCGCGACAAGGCATTTTTTGTGGATGAACAACGTATGGGCCCGTACAATATCTGGCATCATGAGCATCACTTCAAGGCCGTGGACGGAGGCGTACTCATGACGGATATTCTTCACTATGATATCGGAAAATGGATTTTCGGCTGGATTGCCGGACACTTGTTCGTACACAAAAAAGTACAGGAAATATTCGATTTCAGGTACAAGGCGCTGGAAAAGTATTTCGCTAAACCTGCCTGAGTACGTTAATGAAGTCGGGAGCCAGTAACAGATAATCTTCCTGGTCGGTTAGCCGGTTTCCATACCATATTCGCTCGTAAACGCCCGTAATATTTCTTACGGGCTCTTCCATTTTCGTATTTCTCAGCTCTCTCAGATACTCGCGGTTGGTCTTTTCTTTCGACCAGCGTATGTACTTTTTCTCCGAGAGCGCCCGGATTATCTGCAGGTAGTGTATCCGGACTGCCAGATTGTACTCCCCGCGTGCGAGCGCATCGCGCAGGTGCTTTTCGAGGTCGGTTTCGTGTATGCGTGACTCCAGGTCATCGGGCGTAATTTGATGTTCATTCGATGGTAAACGCCTGTTGGAAGGCATACTCATCATTTTGTACACCCACCATCCGATACCTGCAATAACAGTAACAACCGCAATAATCTGTACCAGTGTACTCAGCCATGAAAAATCGGGTAATTCAGGTAATTCCGGCGATGGAGTGTGCTCCTGTATTTCCTCCGGCCGATCTCTGCTGTAATCAATTTCTCCGGCTGCCTTTTTCCACGATTCGCGTGATATACTTCGCTGATTTACAGGCCGATATTCATTTGCTCCGGTTTCCTCAACCTGTTCCTGTGCAGACAGGAGCACCGTCAGCATCTGAAATGAAAGCAAAAGAAGGGTTCTTGACAGCGTATGCATGAGTCACTCTTTTGGTAATCCGCGAATCTGGCGCGATTGTCCTATTTTTTTGATGTTCCGGTGAATATAATGCGCATCCTCCACTTCCCGGGCGCTGTAAAAGGCAACCGCCCCGCAAACAGCCCAGAAAAAGACAAACAAATAAATCACAAATAAAACGGAGAATACGGCAGTAAATCTGGCAACTTCAAAGGTCTCTCCCGGCAACGGAACAAGTGTACTCAGAAAGTTGACAACAGTTCCCCATACAGGCGTTTCCAGCATTGTCAGGGCAATAATGCCGGTCACTATTACCCAGAAGCCGGTTAAAAAGGCGCCTCCTTTCCGGAGCAGGCTGATCGCCCTGAATATGGCGTTCACCGGATGCGCTTTTTCAAAAAATATGACGGCGTTTACCAGACACATCAGCGGCAGAACCATGACAGACAAAAAGAATCTGCCTGCAGAGTTTTCAAGACTGATTGCATACAGCGAAACGGAAGCAAGTATTGTTATGCTACTGTAAGCAAGCATACGCTGAATTCCCGTACTTTCTGTTTTCTCCCTATCGTCGTCCGCCTGAACTGTTTGCTCCTTTTCCACGGATTTCAGTGCCAGAAATGTCAGTAGTCCCGAAACAAGGCATTGAAAGTAAAAAAGGAATGGTATTTCATCATTATTCGAGAAAAGCTGGTACATATCCGACAATACGCCCCAGTTTTCTGCCAGTTCTGTCAGCGTGAATTCTGATTCCGGACTAATCATTGCAATAAGTCCGGACGCGGTGACTATGGCCGCTATCAGGGGAATGCCCAGGCTTGCCCGCCCGTGCCTGCGCATGACTGCAATGGCATCGCCAAGTATCTCTCCCGGTGTCTTAATCAGATGAAAACGAATGGGGTACTGATCATCAGGTGGAAGTTCTGTTGTTCCTGATGTTTCCCTGAACTCGCCCCTTCGCCACTTGAAATAGGGAAGAAAGACAAAGTACCACAGTACAAATAACAGGGAGGCCAGTATGAAAAGTCCACGCAGTATATCCGGGGTTTCCGTAAAACGGGTGAGAAATCCCTCAAAAATTGCCGCCAGCACGAATATCGGGACAGTCCCGATAAATATCTTGAATCCCCGCCTTATGGTTATCTGAAAGGCCTGTATCCGCCGGTATGTACCCGGAAACAACAGTCCGGAACCGGCAATCAGTCCGGATGCCCCGGCAATGATTATGGCGCTGATTTCCAGGGTTCCGTGTATCCATATCGTCAGAAATGATTCGGTAAATAATCCCTTGCTGATGAAAAAATACTGAAATGCGCCCACCATCACGCCGTTATACAGTAATGAAAGTACGGTGCCCAGGGAGGCCAGCACCCCCAGTATGGCGGTTCTGAATGCCACGAAAAGATTGTTGGCGGCAATTCCTGCTGTCATGCCCAATGGACCAGCATGTTTGTAAACAGCCATGGGATCGCCGTTTTCGATGTTCCCGAGGGTCATGGTCACATATTCATCGCCAAGTATCGTACGGGCAAATTCGGGCTCAATTATGCTCGATACCACACCTGTGATAAAGGCGATGGTGAAAATACTGAAAGAGAGGAGAATGGCCATTCTGCCTTCCCACAGTGCCTGAGGTAATTCTGTTTTCCAGAACTGTACCAGACGGGCACCCGGGAATGACTTCCCCCGGTATATGTTCTGGAAAATACGGCTCGCCATCGAATTCAGAAACACACGCACCGAACGGTTCGGATAAAAGGTCCGCGCATACGAAAGATCGTCGGTGATTTGTACAAACAACTCACTCAGCCGCTCCGGATCGGGGCGTTTTTCTCGAAGCAGCTGCTCGTACTCAGCCCACTTCTCTTTGTTCTGTTCTATGAATCGGGTTTCTTTCACTCTGCAATTATACAGGTTTTCTTAAAACATGCACGCCCTATTGTTGTTTCCTGCGTTACATTTCAACGCACGAATTATACAAATTGTAACCTGGTGAACGTTGAAAATATACCTTTGCAGGTGTGTTCAGTGTATCATCAGTCTGTTCAAATCAATTTATGTCTCAAATTCTCGAAACTCAGGATATCCGCTCCCTCGGCAGTAATCTCGAACTCCTGGCTCAACAGGTGGTGGAAGGCTTTATTGTCGGTATGCACCGGAGTCCATTCCACGGATTCTCTGTGGAATTTGCCGAACACCGGCTGTATAACACGGGCGAATCCACCCGGCACATTGACTGGAAGGTTTTCGGAAGAACCGAAAAACTGTTCACCAAGCGATATGAGGAAGAAACGAACCTTCGATGCCAGATTGTCATTGATTCTTCCTCCACTATGTATTATCCCTACGATGAAAAAGACCCCGGAAAGTTCAGGTATGCCAATAAATTGTGCTTCTCGGCACAGGCCGCGGCAGTCCTGATGAACATCCTGCGCAAACAGCGCGACGCCTTCGGACTTACGCTCTTCGATGAGGATATTCGATTCAAGTCAGCTGCCAAATCCAGTACGATTCACTACCGGCTGCTCTTGTCCAAGCTCACCGAACTGATTGAAAATCCTCAGTTGAACCGCCGAACCAATCTGGCAGAGAGTCTGCACCAGATTGCCGAGTCTATCCATCGCCGCTCGCTCGTGGTGGTTTTCTCCGATGTGATGGAATCCCCGGAACACGCAGAGGAAGTGTTTTCAGCCCTGCAACATCTGCGCTATGCCAAACACGAGGTTATTTTCTTCCATGTAACCGATAAAAAGCGCGAACTTGACTTTGAATTCGAAAACAGGCCCTATGTATTCGTTGATATGGAAACCGGCGAACAGGTAAAACTCCAGCCCAATCAGGTCAGGGAATTCTATACGCAGCAGGTTCGAAGTTTTACCGAACAACTTCGCCTCAAATGCCTGCAGTTCAAGATTGATTTCGTGGAAGCCGATATCAACGAGGGATTTCTTCCGATCCTTCAGACATGGATGACCAAGCGCACAAAAATGGGCTGAAAAAGCAATTAATTATGAAAACAAGACTCTCGGATATCCCTACTACCGCCCCGGAAGGTGCCTCTAAAAAAAGCTACAAGGAAGAAACGGACCGCCTTGTCCGGAGGCTGGGCGAGCTGCAGAATATCATGTATGCGGAAGGAAAATATTCCATGCTGGTAATTCTGCAGGGAATGGACGGGAGCGGAAAGGATGGTGCCGTCCGGAATGTTTTCTCCGAGTGCAGTATTGCAGGCCTGGATCTGGTGAGTTTCAAAAAGCCTACCGAAGAAGAATTTGCCCACGATTTTCTGTGGAGGGTCCATCGCTGGGTACCTCAAAAGGGTATGACGACTATATTCAACCGCAGCCACTATGAAGATATACTCATCCAGCGTGTGCATGGCTGGATCAGCAGCGAAAGGGTGGAAAAGCGAATGGCTGCCATCAATTCATTCGAGGAGTTGCTGCAATTTGATAATAACACGCTGATTTTCAAGTTCTACATGCATATTTCTCATGAAGAACAGGGTGTTCAGCTGCAGCAACGCCTCGACGACAAAAGCAAATACTGGAAGCACAATGCCGGCGACTGGGAAGAGCGCAAACTGTGGGACAAATACATGGAGGCTTATGAGTATGCCATCAACGAAAGCAACATACCCTGGCATATCTGTCCGGTTGACAATCGCTGGTACCGCGACTATTTCATAGCAAAAACGCTCGTTGATACCCTCGAAAAACTCGATATGAGTCTTCCAACCCCTGAAAAAGTATCCTGAATATATCTTTAGTACCGGTGCCTGCGGCCACCGCCCGGATTCGGATAATACCTTGATGGCTCAAAATTGTTGCCAAATATCCTGTAACGAAGGAAAATATTCGCTCCGTAGTTCGTCATACGGGTGCTCCTGACCAGTTTGTCAGTCAGATCCACTTCATAGTAGCCCTCAATTCCAACGCTCCAGCGGTAGTACCAGTCGAGTGTCTTGGCAAAAGATACGTGAATGGCAAACAAATCGCCGCTGGGCCTGCCAACGGCCTTTTCCGGACCAAAAAACTGGGCAGCCAGATTGCGGGCTTCTTCGTCCCCAATGCTGTTGGATAATGTTTGCGCCCCGAACCCAAAGTCCTGAATCATATATTTATAACCACCCAGGAAGCTGAAATAAACAGAACTGTCAGCGAAATAAAAGTATCTCCCAAGTCCGGCCGTAACTGCATAGGCAGCTTTGGTGTATGCTGACGATGACGAAATGGCCTCTCCCTCCACGATAATCGGCCAGTCCCGGTAGGTCAGCTGCCCCTTAAAACCCAGTCGGGGTTGTCCAAAAGATTCCCCTACTTCATACGTGTTTTGAAACTGTCCCCAGGTATAATCATCAGTTCCTCCGTGTGAAAGTGCTACAAACTGGTATAAACTGTATAGTGGCGTGGTCTGAAAGTCTGTCTTGTGCGCCAGGGTCGAATAGCCGCCATTCATACTCACATTAAAATTCAGGTACTTTAACTGTGCCGTTGCTGTCTGGGGAAAGCCAAGTGCCAATACTCCAAGGGCGAGTAGAAAATGTTTCATAATACAAGGGAAAATGGGATGAAAAAATGAAAAATCACATGAAAAAAGTTTTCAATGCGATGAAAGTGGACGCAAAGAAAAAAAGAATTTTCAAATAAACAAATGATTGCAAATATTCTGCCAAATAATTTAACTAAACCGTTTTCTTGTAAAAGCCTGCCACTTCCTCGTCAGATCAGCCGTTTACCCATGCTGCGAATCGCTCAACATCCCATGCTTCTGACAGGTTGTAGCCGGACGCACTTGTTCTGCGCAGTGAACTCAGATAGGCTCCTGTTTCCAGGGCCATACCCAGATCGTTGGCCAGGGAACGGATATAAACGCCTTTTCCGCAAACTGCTTCAAAGTCGGCCTGAAGCCCGTCCCGGTAATCCGGGTACAGATAAATGGAAGCTCCTTTTTTACTTATAATGGCCGTTTCACGCTCATAATCCGCGCTTGCCACGGGACGTAAGCTCCCCACACTGAATGATTTTACAAATACTGGTCGCTCGGGCATGTCCACCTCCGCTCCGGTCCGGGCATCTTTATAAACTCTTCTGCCGTCAATTTTTATCGCTGAAAATACCGGAGGTGCCTGCATAATTTGTCCGGTGAACTGTTCCAGCGCACGCTGCAACAGCTCATCATTCAGGTGCGCTGTCGGAAATGTCTCACTCACCGGCTTCTCCAGATCAAATGAGGCAGTTGTAGCCCCGAAGGTAAAGGTGCCCGTATAGGTTTTTTCCATACCCTGCAGGCGCTCTATCTGTTTGGTAAACTCCGCCACACACAATACGAGCAGCCCTGTGGCCAGTGGATCCAGGGTGCCGGCATGCCCGACTTTTAATTTCATGTATTTGATTCCCAGTCTGTTAGCTAATAAATAGCGTACTTTATTGACTACATCGAACGACGTCCAGCCCAGCGGCTTGTCAATCAGTACAACAGCTCCCTTCGGAAAGGGATCAGGAAACGGCAGGGTGGGAGAGAAAAGCATTTTTTAAGGGTATGGGGTATAGGCTATGGGGTGTGCCTGGGTGGGTGGTGTTCGGTGTTTTGTATTCGAAATTCCTGGTTAGAGGAATGATGAACACCGAACACCGAACACCGAATGTAGAAGTATTGGTTATCTCTTTGGGTCACCCGGGCGCATGTGCAGGAAAGTATGCTGCAAACACACCCTTCACCCCACATCCTTCACCCAATACCCTTCACCCTTTCTCAGGCATATTCTTCCACTGGCGGACAAGTACAAACAAGGTTTCGGTCGCCGTAGGCCTGATCAATTCGGCCCACGGTAGCCCAGAACTTCCAGCCCTGGCGCAGATAGGGGAGCGGAAACGCCGCCTTCTCGCGCGTGTATGGGTGTGGCCAGTTGTCTGCCGTTGTCTCTTCCACCGTGTGAGGTGCGTTGTGAAGCACGTTGTCGTCGTGCGAATAGTCTCCGCTGGCTATTTCATCCAGCTCCTTCCTGATCGAAAGCAGAGCGTCGCAGAAGCGATCGAGCTCCGCTTTGCTCTCGCTCTCTGTTGGCTCTATCATGATAGTGCCTGCAACAGGGAACGAGAGGGTAGGAGCGTGGAATCCGTAGTCCATCAGCCTTTTGGCAATATCCTCGGCACCGGCGAGCGATTTGAACGGACGCATGTCCAGGATCATTTCGTGAGCGCAACGCCCGTTTTCACCGGTATAAAGTATCTGATAG
This sequence comes from Bacteroidota bacterium, assembly GCA_041182785.1. Lineage (GTDB taxonomy): Bacteria > Bacteroidota > Bacteroidia > Chitinophagales > Saprospiraceae > M3007. The sequence goes on along the minus strand of JBEGNB010000221.1, from coordinate 44 downwards.
GCTCCTTCCAGACGCGCCTTCATGTAGTTGGCATTCAAAATGGC
>JBEGNB010000220.1:0-3977 GCA_041182785.1 Bacteroidota bacterium | reverse complement strand
CCTTTGCACTGGCACACGATCTCCCGCTGATAGAAGTGGATCACATGCAGGCGCATGTACTCGCACACTTTGCCGAAGAACCGAAGCCGGAATTTCCGTTTCTCTGTCTGACGGTGAGTGGCGGCCATACACAAATTGTGCTGGTCAGGAGTTATTCCGATATGGAAGTACTTGGTAAAACACTTGACGATGCGGCCGGAGAGGCATTCGACAAGTCGGGCAAATTGCTGGGACTCGGATATCCTGCCGGACCGCTGCTCGACAAGCTGGCAAGGCAGGGAAATCCGGTCTTTGAATTCCCGGAGCCAGCCATAGAAGGCCTGAATTTCAGTTTCAGCGGTCTGAAAACATCCATTTTGTATTTTTTAAAGAAAAAAACGGCTGAAAATCCCGAGTTCATACGGGAAAACCTGAATGATATTTGTGCGTCCGTTCAGCACACTATTGTCACCATTTTGCTGAAAAAATTCAGGAAAGCAGCCCGTCAGACAGGCATCAAAGAACTGGCCCTGGCCGGAGGCGTGAGTGCCAATTCGGGTCTCCGCGAGGCATTTACTGCCCTTGGCGAAAAGGAAGGCTGGAAAACATACATTCCGGCGTTTCAGTTCTGTACAGACAATGCGGGAATGATTGGCGTAACGGCATACTACAAATACCTCGCAGGTGATTTTTGCGGCCAGGATGCATCCCCCTATGCCCGACAATTATAGTTATAAACCTATTTTGACATTGTTAACGCTCAATCTGAACTAATCGCCCTACTTTTGGGCCCACTTTATGAATAAAACACTCGAACAGTTTCGCGAAGTAATCGGCAGATGCCGGGAACTTTTTGAACACAAGACAGCCGATTACGGTACTGCCTGGCGAATCCTGCGTCCGTCCAGCATAACCGACCAGCTGTATATCAAGGCCATGCGCATCCGGAGTATCGAGGAAAAGGGGGAACAAAAAGTGAGCGATCCGGTGGAAGCCGAATTTACCGGACTTATTAATTACAGTATTCTTGCGCTGGTTCAGCTGGAAATAGGCAGCGATGCTCCACTTGAACTTTCACTCGGGGAAGCGGTTTCCCTGTACAACGCGCAGGTAGAAGAAAATCTCCGGCTCCTTCAAAACAAGAACCACGATTACGGAGAAGCGTGGAGACAGATGCGTATCAGCAGCATGACCGACCTGATACTCCAAAAACTGCTCAGAATCAAACAGATAGAGGATAATTCGGGGGCCACCCTCGTATCGGAAGGGGTGGCTGCCAATTACCGCGACATCATCAATTATGCCGTGTTCTGTCTGATCAAGATGGACGAGGCAAAGCAAAAGGACAGTTAAAAACAGCATTACAATATGACTTCACTTTCATCGCTACTCATTCAGTTTGCCATCGTTGGCGCTGTGCTCACCGGTCTGACGGTTTGGGCGAAAATGCATAAAAATGTAATCTGGACATTTCTTCAGCACTTCGTCGGTGTCTGGTTTGTGTTTTCAGGGCTTGTCAAAGCCGTGGATCCTATCGGAACAGCCTACAAGATGGAGGATTACTTCGCAGCTTTTGAAGTAACTTTCGATGGCCTGAATAACATGTTCAAGGGGCTGGCACCTGTATTTCCGTGGCTCGGAGAGCATGCCATCGCCTTTTCGATAACCATGATTGTACTGGAAATTGTGCTGGGGGTGGCACTGATTATTGGTTGGAGAAAAAAACTTACAGCATGGCTCTTCCTCCTGCTGATGATTGTTTTTACCGTTCTGACGGGTTTCACCTACCTCACTGGTTACGTACCAACCGACGCCAACTTCTTTGATTTTGCCAAATGGGGCCCCTATCTGAAAGAACAGATGCGTGTTCAGGACTGCGGCTGTTTTGGTGATTTCATCAAACTGGACCCAAAAATTTCCTTCTTCAAGGACCTCGGACTGATGATTCCCGCGCTTTTGTTTCTCTGGACCAGTAACTCGCACGAGCTCTGGACAAGGAATGTTCGCGAGATTGTGGCAGGTGTATCAACGGCTGTTATCACCATATTTTGCGTACAAAACACCTGGCTCGATCTGCCAATGGTTGATTTCCGTCCGTTCAAAATCGGAACCAACGTCCGTGAGCGTAAAGAACTGGAATCAAGTGCCAAGGTGGACATTCTCGGCTGGATCCTGGAAAACACCAATACAGGTGAAAAAATCAAATTCATGGAGCCGGAGCCGGGTAAAATCACGTATTACAAACAATACACCAGGGAGCAGGGCTGGAAAGTGAAAGAACAGATCAAGACCGACTGGTACGTTCTGGTTGACAGTGTTAAAACACCGATTACCAAATCCAAAATCAGCGATTTCGCTGTGGAAAGTCAGGAAAACGGAGAAGTAACAGAGGATATCCTCAATGAAGAAGGATACAGCCTGATGATTATTGCCTACAAGCTGTACGGAAGCAAGGAAACAGAGAAATACACGGTGCGCGATACGGTATGGCAAACCGATACCATTCAGGTTACACCGGATTCCATGCGTTTTGAACAGCGTTTTGTTTCTGTTCGCAACAGAGAACTTGAAAGAGAAGTTTTCGTTCCCGAGACGGAATATGCAGATCTTTTCACAAAAGGCATCAATCCGCTGGCAGATGCCGCCAAAGCGGCAGGCTGGAAGGTATATGGTATAACAACGTATGCCGATTCGGAGTCAGCATCCGATTTTGCGCGCAAAACCGGGGCAAAGTACCCTTTCTACCGGGCCGATGACAAACTGCTTAAAACAATCATCCGGGCAAATCCAGGGGTTGTTATCTGGAAAAACGGAACAGTAGTGGATATGTACCATCACCGACATATACCAACGTTCGATCAGGTTTCCGCAAAGCACAAATAAACCGGGATATGAAAGGCCGTCACGAAATACAGTGACGGCCTTTCATGTTTTTGGACCTATGAAGATTTATAAGCCACCTCGTGATATCCCTTTTCATGCGGACCGAGGAATAATCTCGCATAAATCCTGAATACCGCAAGTCCGTCGAGGATAAGCCCCAGCGCAATCAGCAGGGTCAATCCGAACTGATGCTCCTGCACATGTCCCAGAATCAGGTCTTCACCAATAAATGTGGGCGTAATCGGGAATCCGGCCATACCCAGACTTGCCAGCATAAACAGGCGGGTCAATCCCGGATATTCGTATGAGTGACCGTGAAACTTGTCGAGCGTAATCGCCTCTCCCGCGCGTGCGAGGCGTGCGAACACCCAGTAGCCCGTAGCCATAGACACTACAATCCCGCTCAGATACAAGAATATCTGATACAGATCGAACTGCTCGTTAAATGCGATAGCCATGGCAGTGAAAAGCTGACTAATTACCACCAGAAACCACGCGTTGGGCGCTTCATTTCGCTTCACAAATGCCTTGAGGATTAACAAAACACTCACCAGCGCAAGACCTGACGGCAGATTGTGCAACACATCATCGGGCAGCATATCCTGATGAAAAACGAAATAAAGGCCTGCGGCATAGAGCGGCAGGAAGAAATACAGAACATTCCTCAGGTGAATGAACTCGAGCATATTTCCGACCGTTTTAAGTGGCTGCCAAAGGAACTTGTACATAAAACGATCCATATTCCACTCTTTGATGTTGAGTGTGTAAATCGCCATGCTCAACCTGCCCTGGAAATTATCCTTCACATGGTACTGTGGCGGATTGAAATTGAAGAACTGATCGTGAATAAGGTAGCTCAGTACAGAGGGGGAAACCAGTAACTGATAGGTGCGGAGGAAGGCATTGCCTGCAAAGTGAATGAGTACCAGTGTATGCCAGCCAAGTGCCACTTCAGCAAACATCAGTCCGATCTGGGCTATGGAAGAATACGCCAGTTGCGACTTGACCGCCGACTGAACCCTGGCTATGAGTGTGGCAACTACCGCTGTTGATATACCGAAACCGATAATCAGAACCTTGACAAACAGGATATTCCCCCACAATGGATATGTGCG
>JBEGNB010000219.1:0-6246 GCA_041182785.1 Bacteroidota bacterium | reverse complement strand
ATCATCAAGTATAACTGTGCCAAAACTCCTTCAAACAGAATTATCCTCACGCACGGAACAGACACCATGGTCGAAACGGCACAGATGCTCGCCAAAGCAAAGCTGGAAAACAAAACGATCGTCCTGACCGGCGCAATGATTCCTTATGCATTTGGTACGTCATCCGACGGGTTCTTCAACCTCGGAAGTGCCCTTGCCTTCGCTCAGGTGCTGCCTCCCGGAGTTTATGTGGTTATGAACGGACGCTACTTCAACTGGAACAATGTGAGGAAAAACAGACAAACTGGCACCTTCGAGGAAATCCATCAAAGCGACGAGGCCGAAATAAACTCGTAAACACCCCACGCAATCAAAACTGAAAAAATGCTGGCAATCATGACCCTGAAATAAGACGCCGGCACTTTTGAGCGTTCTATTGTCTCGGCAATCGCCGAAATAACCAACACGGCAAAAAGCATGGCTCCCACACCAACGGCAAGAAATTTTGCAACCCACTCGCTCGACAGCCACAGCATCAACCATACCGCTGTTTGAAGCAGTATAATCTCGACAAGAGTGATTTTGAATGGCTTGAACATGGTCAGAATGAATACTTCGATGGAAATTTCGATAATCATCCAATGAAACACCCTGTTTTATCTACTATTTGCCTGATTTGCTGGACAAACATATCGTTTTTATCGGCACAGTCTGCTCCAAAGGAGACAGATACCCCTGCTTTCACAGAATCTGAAATTAACAGTGCATATCAGGAACGAATCAAAAAGGACAGAATTGGAGGGGTCTATATCCCAAAAAATCTGGACGATGCCCTCGCCGAACTTGACAAGAAAATAGAACCAGCCTCCCGACTAAAAATCAGGGCGCTTCCCGAAGACAGTGTATGCACCGAACTGCATTTCAGACTGGGCCAGTGGATGATTTCCAACTGGAGTTTCTATGAAGGCTCCCGAATTGCACACTATCTCAAAAGCGCCGGCGTCACTTACCCCGATGATATGGCCGATTTCCTGCTCATTGCCTATCACAGGCGCTTGAACAACATCCCGGTCAATATTCGCGATCTGGCCACCGAATTCAAAAATAAACGAAAGCAGGAACACCTGGACAGAATAAAAAATGGCACCGTAATTAAGGAAGTTGTACGTAAAAGAAACTAATATGCTTACTTTTGTCCAATTAATCCAGGAAGTTATTTCCTACTAACTCTACACGCAAATTATGGAAAATCCGGAAATTGACCAGCTCGACCGACAAATCTTGTCCAGACTGCTGGAAGACGGCAAGACGCCGTACACAGACCTTGCCAAACAACTCTTCGTGTCCAGTGGAACTATCCACGTCAGAATGAGAAAACTGGAGAATACGGGTATCGTACTCGGCTCCACGCTCATTGTTGATTATTACAAACTGGGCTACACCATCACCGCATTCCTCGGTATTTACCTCGACAAAAGTTCGCTGTACGGGGAAGTCGCCCTGCGTCTGAAGGAGGTAAAAGAGGTAGTGGAGGCTAACTACATTACCGGATCCTACAGTATTCTGGCCAAAATTATCTGCCGGGATACCAATCACCTCCATGAAATTCTTCGAAATAAAATTCAGCCTATTCCCGGGATACAGCGAACTGAAACGTTCATCTCCCTGGAGGAAACGATCGGCCGAAGAGTCGAATTCCTTGAACCCGACAAGGAGGACTGATCTCAACACCGTCTCACTTTCACAACATACATAACATGGCAAGACTAACCACTTTCTCAAGACTCCTTATTACCATAGCTATCGTAGCCGGTATCTTTCTGGGCGTCAAATATGTGTTGAAACAAACGGGAATGTCGCCCGAAGGGCAGGCCGCCCAGCAAACCGAAACTCCGGCACCCGATGCTGGTCAGGAGGCCAAAACTGAAAACGGCGCAACGCTCACGTTCTCGGCACCGGCATTCAACTACACCCCTGCCCCGCCGGTAAACGGCAAACTGAAAGGTATTGTAGAACTGGGAGCTACCGGATTCAACTCCTTTATCATTAATGTTGATGCCAAAAAGAACTGGAAACTTGAAAAATCCGAATTCGGCGTCAGTCTGGTGAAAGAAGGTCTCGCTACCGACGAAGATGTAAAAACAGGCCTCCGTCGCTATATCGCAGATATGGTGGCTTTCGGCGTGGGCGCGCGCGACATTCACTTCATGGTGAGTTCAGGAGCCCGCAAGGAACCTATCATGCCCAAGATAGAGGCAGCCCTCAAGGCTATGGGGTATATCGTGAATGTGGTAACTCCCGAACAGGAAGGTCAGTACGGTCTGAAGGCAGCCCTGCCCGCCTCTTTCTACAAATCGGGATTCATGGTGGACATCGGCTCGGGTAATACCAAAATTTCGTGGTATCCCAACGGCGCTATTGAGCTGCCAGGAGCCAAATATTACCAGAATAACCTCACCGCCGAACAGGTGGCTCAGGAAGTAAAAACGAAGGCCGCTCAGGTACCACAAAACCTGCGTCAAACCTGTTTTATCATCGGCGGCGTACCCTACGAACTGGCCAAACAAACCCGCAAGGACAAGGAACGCTACACTGTACTCAAAGCTCCCGGCGACTATAAGGCCGAGGGCGCCAAACAACAGGCCGGACTTAATATTTACAATGCTATCGCCGAAACTACCGGCTGCAAACAATTCGTTTTCGACTGGGATGCCAATTTCACTATCGGATTTCTCCTGAATCTGTAGTCCGGTATATCTTTATCCACAAGGGCCAGGAGTATTTCTCCCAGGCCAACTCCATGCTTTCAGCCAGGTTACGCTCTGTTTCCTGGCTGAAATCGTTGGAGATGTTGGAAATCACTACCCAGCGACTTTTACCCGGCTCGTATTCTGACGGTTTTCTCGTATCTCCATTCAGCTCTGCCATCTCGCCACTATTCAGGATCGGAAATTCGGTTCCCGCTTCTGAAAGATCAACTCCCGACTCGTCCAGCCAGGCAAAAGCATCGCTCCGCAGTTCATGAAACTGCCGGTGAACCAGTGTACAATCCCAGTCGCTGGAAATACCGAACGGATATATCCAGTAATGTCCACTGGCCAAAACCAGTGCCACCAAAAGCAGGGATACCTTTTTCATTTGAACTGACACGGCCCGCCCTGCGACGAGCATGACCACCACCAGCAGACTGAACGAAAAGAAAACCGGCAAAAAATACCTGTGTGCAGACAGATTGCGATAAACAAGAGCGGAGGGTGTCAGAAAAACCAGCAGGCATATAAATAACAACAACCACTCCCGGTTACCGACAAACAAGTCGCTCACCCTGCGTCGGTGCAGCCATACCAGAATACCGAAAAGCACCCACACCCCTGCCCTGCCGAAATCAAGCCAGCGCCATCCGACAACCAGGGCATTTCTAAAAAAACCTGTTATATCGGTCTGCTGAAACGCTGCCGCCCACGGAGATCCCGCATGATAGCCTGTCCAGCCAGTTGCCAGCCAGTGCCACCAAAGGAAAACAGCCGCTAAAACAGCTCCCGGCACATACACTCCCAATGTGCTGAATACACGACGATATGTAAAATGCGGGCCCCAAAGAAGCAACAGTTCCCAGCTTCCCAGTGCCGCCGCAGTCATCATGCCACGCATACTGCTTATTGAAAGTAACAGCACACCCGACAATCTGGCCATGCTGTTTGAACTGAAATATCCGTTTACCACCAGCAGCAGTCCGGAGAACACAAGCACATCCGGACTGCAGAGAATATGCTGTGTAAGCCACACCGGATCGGCCATAAAAAGAGGAAGTACATAGAAAGCCAGCTCCCGGCCGGCTACCCTGACCGCTATTATCCACAACAATGCGATATTCAGCCAGAGGAAGGGGAACATAGCCCAGTGACTCACAACAAGCGATTTGCCAAATATTGTCCAGCAAAGAGCGAGGTAATAACCCAGAGCAGGCGGATGTCCGGAATCAATGGACTCCGGGAGTGCATTCCACTTCAATCCGTTTTCGTAAAAAAAATGGGCGTGTTTGGAGGCAAGCTGAACGGTATCCCAGAAAAACGGGTCGCTTTGTACTATGAAAGTCAGGGCGCCGGCGAAGAGGCCTGAAACGATAATAGCTGTTTTTATCACTGGCATAAGCGCGTGTGCAGGATATTCTGCCAATGGCAAAAGTAGGGGTATTTTTGACTCGGCGAGAGTATCCCGGATACACCCCAAATAAAAGTAGCTACACAAACGGGTAAATCGGTTTGTGTAGCTACCAAAAAAAAAGATGCAACCATATCCGGAGACAGGCTGCACCCTATAAAACAGAATAATCTCCGGATACTTATTTCTTGAAGTAGGAGCTGGCATTTTTGCCACCACCCTTAACTACTTCAAGACGCTTTTTGAACTCGGGAGCTAATACCTCGTCGTCTTTGCGGGCATAAATCTCGTTCAGGGCTATGAGCGTATTGATATCATTGGCGTCTATTACTTCCGCTTGCTGGAAGTAAGGAAGCGCCTGATCGAAAAGCGTCATCACTTCATTACGCATGGATTCCATTTTCTTCAGGCCCGCAGAAGAGTAATCTTCGGGCAGTGCATTCATCTCCTGTGTGCGAACGGCTGCCTTGTTGTAGTAGAGCGCGCCGAGGGAATAATTCGCATCCAGGTAGTTGGGATTCTGTTTGATAGCTCCCTCGTACTGCTTTTTGGCCAGATTGAAATATTTCGTCGCATCGGCGTCATTTTTCTCCTTCAGGGCGCCCTGGTACAGGTTGTCATACACGTTACCGAGTGTGACATACAATCCCACGTTGGAAGGTTCTTTTGCAATGGCCTCCTCGAGACGACCAGTGAGATCAGCAAGTTTTCCGGCTTTCAGGTAGGCATTGATTTCAGCAAACAGCAGTGCCGTATCATCCGGGAATTTCTTGCGTCCTTCGGTGAGTATTGCACTGGCACCAGCCTCATCCTTCAGTTCTGTCTTGCAGTTGTAAATACCCTCATAAACAGCAGGGTTGTTTGTGCCTGCCTTGTACAGACGGTCGTAAAATGGGAGTGCGTCGCTGCATTTACCAGCCATAGTGGCAATCAGACCAGTAAAATAAATCTGGTCTTCCAGCTGTTTGGGGTCGTCGAGCGGGCTCTTTTTCTCGTTCGCCTTCAGGATATCGTGTGCTTCAACTGACGCTCTGAAAGCGTTGAAGGATTTTTCATATTCCTTGAGTTCGTACTTTGCCACCGCGCTGTTGATGACGTGGGGCGTTACTTCCTCAATACCCTTTACCGCATCACTCTTCTCATACTTCTTGATGCCCAGTTCATAAGCCTTTTTGTAGGCATTAAACGCCACCAGCGCATCATTATCGCCAGTCAGCGGGGCTTTGGGATCAATCATCCTGCGGGCAAGATCGCGTTGCAGAATGGTGTTGTAAATATCCCCTTTGGACTGCCAGGTGGAGCCCAGTGCCTGAGCGTCAGGTGTTTTAACTGCCTGTTCAATTTTATCCTTGGCTTCCTGCAGTTTGTCGGAATTACCCTGGGGATCAATATTGTAGGCGGTGAGCGCCTTGGCTGCAGCCTTGGCGAGCTTCAATCCTTCCTCCTGTGCCTGAGCCAGATTGAATGTGAGCATGAAACCCAGGAGCAAAAAAGAGACTTTTTTCATGGTGTCGGTATTGTTTATGATTTGTCGCTGTGCGGCCGGAATCGGACTGCACTCCTTGTCAGACGAAAGCCGGCTATGAATGGTCATTAACGGGCTGTTAATTTGTACCCGGTTAAGTGTTAAAATCACTCTTTTTCACTCGTTTCCTCCGCTGTGTCTCCGCCCTCCGGCTCTGGCACCTCGGAAGTGGCAACTACCGTCACATCGGCAATGCTGTCATGCTCATCCAGTCGGATCAGCTTGACACCCTGAGTAGCTCTTCCCATGACACGCAGGTCATCGGCTCCGGTTCTGATGGTAATACCGCTGATGGTGGTGATCATCAGGTCGTCGTTGTCGGTTACCGTTTTGATAGCTACCAGTTGACCGGTTTTAGCCGTGACATTCAGGGTTTTTACACCCTTGCCGCCCCTGGTTTGCACCCGGTAATCTTCCAGTGCCGAGCGTTTTCCAAGGCCGTGCTCTGAAACGACGAGAATACTGGTTGTAGTATCTTCAGGGTCAACACAAACCATGCCAACAACGGTGTCATCCTGCTCCACCCAGATACCCCGTACACCCGCAGCTGTTCGGCCCATGGAACGCACATCTGACTCATT
>JBEGNB010000218.1:0-13380 GCA_041182785.1 Bacteroidota bacterium | reverse complement strand
ACGAAGAACAGAATATAATCGGCCATGCTCCGAATGCATTGTTCGGCTACCACACCGACGGTATTTTCCAAAATCAGGCTGAAGTTGACGCTCATGCTACACAAGTAGGTGCCCGTGTCGGTGCTTTGCGTTTTGTAGACTTGAACAATGATGGTGTAATCAACGCACTCGATCAGGAATACGACGAGGCAAACGGAGTTCCTAAAGTAGAGCTGGGAATGAATCTTTCTGCTCAGTGGCGAAATTTCGACCTGAGCCTGTTTACCTGGGCAGCATTGGGCCGGAAGGTAACTCCTGATGTGTATCGTATGGAACTGGGCTCACTGGACAACGGTGAAAATGGTGGTGTTGCGCAACTGGACGCCTGGAGCCCAACCAACACCGACAGCTATATCCCGGCTGCCAGCAACAGCAACCGTCCCTACGGATTTTCGCTCGATTATAATGTGCGCAACGGTAACTTCATGGCATTCAGGCAGGTAGTGATCGGGTATACACTCCCGCAAACCAAACTGAACAAAAACATGTCGAACCTGCGTGTGTATCTGAGCGGAGAAAACCTCGGTTGGGTGGTTGACCGCAAAGGTCCAAACCAGTACCCTCAAACAGGTTGGTCCATCGAAAACAGGGTAGGGGGTATTTACCCGAAACCACAGCGTTTTACGATTGGTATCGGTGCTGGTTTTTAATTTCTAATGTTTAAAAATTTCAAAAATGAAAAAATATTTGAACACGAAAAGTATCCTGACGGCCGTAGTCTGCCTTTCGGTGCTGGGAGGATGCAAAAAAGAGTTTCTTGATTTTAAACCGACCGGGGTTGTTTCAGATGCTGAACTGAACACAGTGGAAAACGCAGAAAAAATGGTGATCGCTGCGTACGCATCCCTTGGAAACGACGGTTTGTTGGCTCATCAATACGAAGATATGTGGGTTTACGGCAGCGTGCGCTCGGATGATGCCCTGAAGGGTGGCGGTAGCATCGGCGACCAATTTGACAGCCACATGGTAGAAGTATTCAACCTGAACACCCCCGCCAATGGCAATGCTAACCTGATGTGGGTTTATTTGTATGCCGGCATTTCACGTGTAAATGACGCCATGCAGCGTATTGAAGCGTTCTCTGATGCCGATTATCAGGCACAGGCTGGCGTTTCTCGCAAACAGCGACTGGCAGAACTGCGCTTTATTCGCGGACATTACGAGTTCATACTCAAGGTGCTGTATAAATTCCCCGTTTATATTGATGAAACGGTTTCGAAAGCCGACATAGTCAAAATTTCAAATCGTGAAAAAAGCGATCAGGAAGGTTGGGCATATATTGCAGACGAGTTTCGCGCAGGCGTAAATGATTTGCCTGATGTACAGTCGGATGAGGGCCGTCCAACCCGTAACGCAGCCCGTGCATACCTGGCTAAAACACTGCTGTACAAAGCATACGTGCAAAACGACCAACATCAGGTTACCAGCATCACACAGTCGGAACTGGAAGAAGTGGTAAACCTGATCAGCGCAGTAGAAGGCACCAATGAATACGCCCTGTACGATGATTACGCTAAAAATTTCCTCTGGGAATACGAAAGCGGCGTGGAGTCGGTGTGGGCAATCATGCGCTCGATCAACGATGGATCACCTGAGGGTCGAGGCAATTTTTCAACAGGCCTGACTTCTTCCCTCGGACCTGGTTACGGTTGTTGTTCTTTCAACCAGGGCACCCAAAACCTGGCAAATGCCTATAAAACAGATGCCGACGGTTTGCCGTTGTTAGACAGTTTTGCCGGTCTGCCAAATATTGAAGACGCAACCGACATCAAAAATAACTACATGGATCCCCGGATTGCTCACACGCTTGGAATCATCGGAATGCCGTTCAAATACGATCCGAACCGCATTTACGACGAAACCTATGCGCGTGTACCGGGTGTGTACGGTTATGTATTGGGTATGAAAGATCAGGAGTTGCCTTCTTCCCCTGCTTTCCGTCAGTACCAGGCGTTTTTCAGCATCTCCCGCAATACAGACCAGATTCGTTTCGGCGATTTGTTGCTGATGAAAGCAGAAGCGTTGATCGAGTTGAATCGTTTGGGCGAAGCACTCACCATCATCAATAAAATTCGTGAACGTGCCGGCAACGCAGCCAGTACCTCCCGCCTTGTTTTTGCCGACGGTACACCAACCGGCAACTGGAAAGTTGGTCAGTACCCGACACTGGGTACGCAGGATAATGCGCGTAAAATCCTTCGTTTTGAACGCCGCCTCGAACTGGCTTTTGAATCCAAGCGATTCTTCGACCTCGTTCGCTGGGGCATTGCAGAGCAGACAATCAATGCATTTTTCAACGATGAAAAGGCATACCGTGATTACCTGAAAGATGCACATTTTACCGCCGGTCGCGATGAATATTTAGCGATCCCTCAGCCCCAAATCACGATCAGTCAGGGCCTGTACAAGCAGAATTTGGGGTACTAACCCTGTAAACAGTGGGAGGAGAGCGTCTTGTGGCACTTGAATTGCACATTGGTCGTTAACTTGGCGCAGTTTTTCAGGTGTTTCCTTGAGTGTATTCGGGAGTTTATTCTGAGTCAAAAGAAATAAATTCCCGAATCTCCCACAGGGCGCCCTCTCTCCTCCATCATCCACCATTATTGTTATGAAAGTGAATTACACTTTATGCATTTTGTTCTGCCTCGTCACCATGCACGGTGCCTCCGGTCAGGCTTTCAGCCATATTGAGACCTTTGCCCGCCTGGATTCTATCCAAAATACCAACGGCGTAGCTGTGGCCGATTATGACAACGATGGTGATATTGACCTCTTTTTTACCGGAATCAAGAACTTCAATCCGGCAGATTGTAATACATGGAACCACCTCATGCGCAATCTGGGAGATGGCACGTTTGAAGATGTAACGGTGGCCGCCGGCTTTGGTATTCAGTATGTAAATGAGGGACTTAAAGCCGAAAGAGGTGAAAAAATGGGCGCTTCCTGGGGCGATTACGATAATGATGGCTTCCCCGATCTGTTTCTGGCAAACAGCCGTGAAAACCAGCTGTACCACAACGAGGGAGACGGCACTTTTAAAGATGTAACAGCGATTGCCGGCGTGGCCGGTTGTAATGTTTGTTATTCAGCTACCGGGCTTTGGTGGGACCACGATCGCGACGGCGATCTCGACTTATATGTTTCTAATCTCAACACAACCAATGTAATGTATGAAAATAAGGGTAATGGCCACTTCGAAGATGTAACTGAATTACTCGGTATTGGCGGGGGTTCTACCATCACCTGGTCGAGTGTGGCCATAGACGCAGGCAAAGACGGATTCCTGGATCTGTTAAATGTTAATGACACCCAGGCAAAAGAATTTTTTGAAAACCGGTCGGGCCTGAAATACAACGAAGCCGCCCTGGCATATCGTTTGGACAATAAAGGTGCGGGTATGGGTGTTGCTATCGGCGACTGCAATAACGACGGCCTGTTCGATATTTACATAACCAATATTTTTACTCATCTGCCCAATCCACTGTTCGTAGATCAGGGAGACCGGCGATACAAAGACGTGGCACCTGCCTGGGGAGTAAACAACACAGGCTGGGGTTGGGGCACCCAATTTCTGGATTTTGACCACGATGGTGATGAAGACCTCGTAGCGGTTAATGGCCCTATTGATGAAGTAAATCAGATGCCACAACCCGACATTGAGAATTTTTTCTATAAAAATTTACTAAAACAGGGCGAATCACGCTTTGATGACTGGTCTGAACAGTCGGGAACAAACGGACTGGCCAAAGGCAAGGGACTTGAAACCTTCGACTACGACCACGACGGAGATCTGGATATGGTGGTGGCAAATATGCTTGAAAATGCCTATTTTTTTAGAAATGAAACTATTCGCGATAACGAACAAACTTCACAAACGAACTGGCTTCAAATCAAACTGGAAGGTGTGGTTTCCAATAGAAATGCTTTCGGAACAACCGTAAAAATCCGAATCGGAAATGAATGGATCTACCGTTATAACCACGGCGGCGCTATTTTCGGACAAAGCATCAAACCGGTGCATTTCGGTATCGGAAGCACTACAATGATTGATGAAATACGCTTTACCTGGCTCACCGGCGTAACTGAAGCAATTTATAACGTGCCTGCCAACCAAATTTTATCCTTCAGAGAGGGCTCCGGCGTAATAGTAATAGAAGAAAATAACGGAAATGGCGGCAGCTCCACATTTATTGAAAGACATTTCGTCCAACCCAACCCATTTGTCGAAGAAACGAATCTGATATTTCAGTTAGCAAAGGCGGGAACTCTCGATCTTCGTATTTTTAATACATTGGGGGAAGAAGTGTACCATAATTCCAAAATTCTGGATGATGCAGGTGCCTTGTCATTTGACTGGGATGGCAGCGGTCAAAATCCTGGTATTTATCTGTACACAGCCACCTTTGGTGACAAACAAATGACTGGGAAGGTAGTCATGGTGACTCAACTGTAACGTTCATTTTATTCCAATTTTAACAGCTTGATCATGCGTCTCTTCTCGATTTTAATATCGTTGTTTCCCGTTTTTGCCCTGCAAGCCCAACATTCAGTTGCACGGCAATGGAATGAAAAGGTATTGTTTGCGATTAGTAAAGACTTTGCGCGCCCCACCGTACATGCACGAAACTTGTTCCATTCATCGGTGGCAATGTACGATGCATGGGCTGTGTACAGCCCGGAAGCGGAAACATATATGCTTGGGAAAACGGTACATGGTTTCAATTGCCCTTACCACACCGTTCCGAAACCCGTCAATGTGAAAGCTGCGCAGGAAGAGGCAATGAGTTTTGCGGTTTATCGCTTGATCCGTAAACGTTTCGGCGAATCTCCCGGCTGGACATTGGTACAACCTGAAATTGACAAATTAATGATATCGCTGGGCTACGATATTCATAATGAATCAACAAACTATAAGCGGGGGCCGGCTGAAATGGGTAATTATATTGCACAGCAAATCATCGCCTTTGGCCTGCAAGACGGCTCTAACGAAGCCAACAGGTATACCAATCAATACTACAGTCCGTCTAACCCGCCGATGCAGATAGAGTTACCGGGCAATGAAAAAATTATAGATATTAATCACTGGCAGCCCTTGCAGTTTGCAAAATTTATTGACCAGAGCGGGAACCAGTTTACTAATTTTATTTCGCCGTTTTTAAGTCCGGAATGGGGCAATGTGGTACCCTTTGCCATGCAAGTGGAGGATGCCGAAATCAAAGAACGCGCCGGACATAACTACATAGTCTACCACGATCCTGGTCCACCCGCCATGTTGGATCTGAATCAAATCGGGAGTAATTCGGAGGAATTCAAATGGAATTTCGCTTTCGTTACTGTTTGGGGCTCTTTACTTGATCCCGGTGACGGAGTGATGGTAGATATTTCACCAGCATCCATCGGCAATAATAGCGTTTATCCGACCAATCTGGCTGGTTTACACGATTTTTACGATGAATTTGAAGGCGGTGACAGAAGTACCGGACACCCGTTAAACCCGCGTACCGGACAACCGTATGAACCGCAAATCGTACCACGTGGCGATTATACCCGTGTGCTGGCAGAGTTTTGGTCCGATGGCCCTAATTCTGTTACCCCGCCTGGCCACTGGTTTGATGTTCTTAATTACGTAAACGACCAGCCGGGACTGCTGAAAAAAATACGAGGTACGGGCCCTTTGTGTAACGATCTTGAATGGGATGTTAAAGCCTATTTTACTCTGGGAGGAGCAATGCACGATGCGGCGATATCGGCCTGGGGTATCAAGGGCTGGTATGATAGTGTGCGTCCGGTTTCCGCTATTCGTGGAATGGCCGAGTTGGGCCAAAGCAGCGATCCCGCTTTGCCGCATTATCATCCCGGAGGCTTGCCTCTGATTCCCGGTTATATTGAAATTATTCAGGCAGGAGACCCTTTGCAAGGGGTTAGTAATCAATATATTGGAGAGGTTAAACTAAAAACATGGAAAGGCCCGAATTATATTGGTGATCCTAAAACATCGGTGGCAGGAGTGGGCTGGATCAGGGCGAAAAACTGGTGGCCATATCAGCGACCCACCTTTGTGACTCCACCGTTTGCCGGTTATGTTTCCGGACACTCCACCTATAGCCGCGCGGCCGCCGAAGTCCTGACGGCGCTTACCGGCGATGAATATTTCCCGAGCGGTCTGGGCGAATTTCACTGCAAGAAAAACGAATATCTCGTGTTTGAAGACGGCCCCAGCACAGATATTGTCTTGCAGTGGGCCACCTACCGCGACGCTTCCGATCAGTGCAGTTTGTCGCGAATCTACGGCGGTATACACCCTCCAATGGATGATATTCCCGGCCGCTTGATCGGTATCAAAATAGGGCAGCGTGCTGTTGATTTTGCCGAGCAGTACTTCAGGAAAACCACACCTGAAGTACCAGTTTCCGCGTTTAATATTTTCCCGAACCCGACCAGTAGTGCGGTACAAATTGAAGTAGATTATGAAGGAAATATGTCTGTAAATGTATATTATTTAGATGGTCGTTTGGCAATTTCTACCAATCTGTTTTTGGCAGAGGGCCGCGCTATACTGGATTTGTCGGACCTGAGCACGGGGATGTATGTAGTGGTGGGTCTGGATGCAGACGGACATCAGATTTTCAGGGAGAAGTTGGGACGGTTGTAAATTTTCCGTTATATAAATGGGACATGAGTAACGCGTTGACGGATTCATAAACATAATTCTATGACTACCCAACCCGAAGTTAAGAGATTAAAGCCAATTTGATGACGAAAATTTGTGCTAACAGCATTACCCCGACCAACACCACCTTGTTATTCCGGCTCCTTTTCGGGGGTATTCCATGCTGAGCAGTGCGTTTTTTAACCGCAGAGTTGCGCAGAGTATGACGCAGAGAAAGATGACTTTGCGCAACGCTGCGTCGTACTCCGTGGTCAGAATACTTTGACGTCCCCACAGACCAGTAATAAATGGCTTCATTTGCCACAATCAGGCCCTATTGGATGAATTTGATCAGAACAGCCTGGTCTCCGGTTACCCGGAAACGCTCGTCCATACGATAGCCCAGCACCCAGATAATTGCTCCGTCTCCGTTCTCAAGTATCCAGATTCGCTCCTTGTCGGATCTGGATACTTTTTTGTCGGTGAAATAGTCCTGCAGTTTCTGAAATCTGCCCCCCATGCCAAAGGGCTGAAACCGGTCGCCCGGCAGCCAGTGCCGGAGTTTGAGCGGATATATCAATCTGCCCGGCTCCACTGCGACAGACTCCCGTCCGTCGGGAAAAGGCTCCATGAATGGCCCCGCCATGAAGAACAGAACTCCTTCATCCAGTCTGACCATCAGATCCTCGGGGCCGACCCGGATGACTAAAGTGTTTTTCTCAGTGCCGGAAACAGGCTGGCAATGCAGTGTTCCTCTGTTCACCATCAGTTGCCACCCATTCTCTGATACCAGTTCAAAACCGGTATTGCCCAGATTTTCAGATAATTGTCTCGACTGTTCCTCGCTGAAGCCGTAGGGCTGCAGTACCGTTGAAAGCGCCTGATGCGGAGAGGGTAGTGCTCGCAGTTTGTCGACAGGAATGGTAAATTCCCCAATCTCACCCGGAATATTCAGACAGGTCTTTGTCAGAAATTCCAGGTTTTCCCGCGCCTCGCGCATGCGCGTGATGTTTCTCGATGCGGTCTGTAGAAAATTGCTGTTCAGTGTTTCCAGGTGCGGTACAACATGCATTCGAATATAATTCCTTGAATACTCGTCTTTGGCATTACTGGCATCCTCTCTCCACGACAGTTTCTGTTCCACGGCATAATCAACCAGTTCGGATTTGGTGGCAAACAACAGCGGACGAACCAGCCTGCACGCCTGGTTGTTCATTTCCCGTTCCGGACGGATACCCCTCATCCCCGTCAGTCCCGTGCCGCGGGTGAAGTGAAGGAGTACCGTCTCGACATTATCGTTCAGGTGGTGAGCCGTTGCCACAGCGTTATATCCGAATTCTCCGGCAATTCTGCCAAACCATTCATACCGCAGTTCTCTGGCAGCCATTTGTACCGAGATGCCTTCTGCACCTGCCTTTTCACCCGTATTGAACCTGACGGAATGAAACCTGACATTCATTTCAGCAGCCATTTCCCCGACAAACTGCTCGTCGCCATCGGATGCACCTCCCCTGAGCTGGAAATTGCAGTGCGCCACACCAAACGGAATACCCGACTCGCGGAAAAGATGA
The DNA here is from genome assembly GCA_041182785.1 of Bacteroidota bacterium. GTDB lineage: Bacteria > Bacteroidota > Bacteroidia > Chitinophagales > Saprospiraceae > M3007. The sequence continues at coordinate 5,121 of JBEGNB010000218.1, read as the reverse complement.
AGCAGTACCACAGAGTCAACACCTCCGCTGACAGCCAGCAGGAAAGGAGGAGTAATGTGACTGAATTGACCAATATGGTCGAGAAAACGCTGCTGCAGATTCATCTTTTTCGGTTAAACTACGTTAAAAGTAATCTAATTTACGTTAAGGGTAATCAGATTTAACCCATGGTGTCTGAATTTTAACCCGCAAAGATGCCTGTTTCCTCGTTTTCGCGATTTGGAAATGGCAGATAACTGTAACAATTTCGCTTCGAAGGCGTCTGACTAACTGTTTTCCCTGTTTCAAAAACCTTAACTTCCGGACAATGCGACTTATTTATTTGCCGATTTTCCTCCTTATTGTACTGAAAACAAGTGCCCAGGTTTCGGGTGTGGTGCGCGATGAGGCCGGAGAACCGCTGCCTTATGTTACAGTTTATGTGAAAAACACTTCTGTCGGGACTGTTTCAAATGCTTCGGGAGTGTATTCACTGAATGCACCAAAGGGAAATGTCGAGGTTGTGTTCCAGTATATAGGCTACAAAACAGAGGTCATCGCGGTGGAGACAGGTAGCAAGCCCGTCCAGCTAAACGTCAGAATGGAACCCTCAAATCTGGAGCTGGGGGAGGTCATTATCACCGACCAGAATCCGGGCGAGCGGATCATGCGCGAGGTAATTGCCAAAAGGGAGTACTATAAATCTCAACTCGCCTCCTGGTCATGCGACGCCTACATAAAGGGATTCTACAAACTGAAAGATGTACCTGAAAAACTGCTGGGGCAGGATATAGGCGATATGGGCGGGATTCTCGATACCAACCGTTCGGGTGTACTTTACCTCTCCGAGTCGGTTTCCCGTGTGCACGCGCAACTGTCGCCCGCGCGCAGGAAGGAAGTGATGCTGTCAAGCAAGGTAAGCGGCAATATGACCGGATTCAGCCTGAACCGCTCCAATCTGCTGGATTTCGATCTGTACAACGAAACCGTCAGCGTAGAGCGCGACATCCTTTCTCCGCTGGCCGACAATGCCTTCAGCTACTACAATTTCAACTACCTGGGAAGCTACACAGATCCGAACGGATTTACCATCGAGAAAATTCAGGTTATTCCCAAACGGTCGGCAGATCCGGTGTTCAGCGGCAATCTCTATGTGGTAGATTCGTGGTGGAATCTGGCCGGTGTGGATCTGTTTGTAACCGGAGCGAATGTGAAACAGCCCATTCTTGATACGATGCGCATCCAGCAGCAGTTTGTACTGCTCGACAGGCCCGATCTGTGGCGCGTTATTTCCCAGATTACCAGTTTCCGCTTCAATCTGCTTGGTTTTGGTATTGAAGGCTTCTTTAACGGTGTTTTTTCAAGATACGAGCTTAATACCGAATTTGAAAAGGCATTCTGGGGTAAGGAGACATTCAAAGTGGAGGATGGCGCGGCAGATCGGGATACCTCCTACTGGACTGAAACAAGGCCTATACCGCTTACCAGCGAAGAACTCAGGGATTATACGCGGAAAGACAGTCTGCAACAAATATGGAACTCGGAAGCCTGGCAGGACAGTCTGGACCGTGTTGGAAACAAATTCGGGGTAAACAACCTGCTGACCGGCTACACCTGGGAAAAATCACGGCTAAACAGGTCAATTACCATTCCCGGCCCCCTGAACTGGGTCCAATTCAACACCGTACAGGGTTGGCTGTTTGATGCAGTGCCGGAGCTGATGTTCAAGTCAGACAAAGAGGGTACAAAATACTGGAATGCAAAAGCCGGTATCAATTACGGATTTGCCGAGAAGCGCTTGCGCGGGTGGCTGAGCGTAAGACATAAACTGGAAAGTATCCGGCAAACGGAGATAGAGCTGACAGGCGGTACGCGGGCTACACAGTTCAATGAGGGACAGCCAATTGGTCATGCCCTGAACGAGTTATATACACTATGGTTCGGGCGGAATTACATGAAGTTGTTCGATAAAACCTTTCTGCAACTGGAATTCAGTCAGCACCCTGTGCCCGGGTTCTCCTATCGTGTTTCTGCTGACTGGGCGCGCCGTTCACCCCTGGAAAATAACAGCGATTTCAGGTGGAGAAAGTCTCCAGATCCTGCCTACACGCCCAATGTGCCGGTTCCCGATCTGATTGGCGCCACCGGGTTTGCCGCACCGGATATCTTTGCACTGGAAGCCAATTTTCGTTTTGCTTTCCGTGAAACGTACAGCACCTATCCCGGACAGCGCATATACGCTGGTTCTGCACTGCCGGTGATAGACATCAGATACCGGAAAGCCATTCCCGGTCTGCTGGGCAGTGACGCTGATTTCGATTTTGCCTCCGTTCAGGTGAGTCAGGACTACCTGAAGTGGGGGCTGGCTGGCTATTCCGAATGGAGTGTACGTACCGGAGCGTTCCTGCGGAACAAAAAGATGTCGTTCATGGATCTTTACCAGCCTCTTGGGAACCAGACATTTATATTCAACCCGAATCAGTACTCGCGTCGTTTTCCGATGCTGCCATACTACGCTTATGCCACCGATCAACCTTTTGTCGAGGCCCATTTCCAGCATCATTTGCAGGGTATCCTGCTCGATCGCATTCCCGGAATCAGGAAATTGAACCTGAAGGAAGTATTCGGGGCGGGCGTGTATTACGCCAACCAGGCATCCATGGATCCGGCCTATACCGGAAAACTGCCTTACTGGGAAGTAAACATCGGCTTTGAAAATATCGGAATCAAGGCAATCAGACCACTCCGGATAGACGTGGTGAGCGGATTCTTTGGCAAAGAGTACTACAGGACGGCGGTGATACTGGGACTAAAACTGATGTAGGCACGGGGTGTTGCGTGTGTTATTGCTCGCGGAATGTGTGTATATTTGCATGGATTCCGCGAGTAATAATTTTTATTGCTCGCGGAATGTGGTCCAAATTGAATAGATTCCGCAGCCAATAGGGTAGAATGATGAATAAAAATCCATTAATATCAGTCAATACCCTCCCATAATACCCCGTTTCTGCAATAACCCCTTCAACTCGTCGAATACCTCGGGAGCGTGTCGCCTGACAGAACCGAACAGTGTACTCATGGAGGCAGGCAACGAGGAGCCGTGATGGTGATATAACTGCAGCACATCTTCATAAAACTGCTGTGAAATTTGTCTGAACTTCAACTTTTCCAGGCGGTAACCGGCCAGTGAGAGCATCCAGGGAATGGACGGCAGGTAGTTCGGACTTTTCTGATAAACTGTGTTGCGATCGGTCAGTTGCTGTTGTTGTGCCAGCCGCAGCATGGCATTGAAATCGCCCGAGCCAAGAAGTGCCTCCAGCCAGGCCGAGAAAAAGAGATGCCAGCGATGGTCAAAAATCTCCTTCCGATAGACATCAAAAAAGGTGCGCGCGTGGGTAGCGGATTGCTTGAACTGACCTAACTGATTGTAAGCCAGGCAAATATATGCTGCATTTCCGATTTTGTTGTGTATATTTTGCTCCTTTCGCGCCAGTGGAAGTGACTGCCTGAGTACTTTCAGGGCCTCGTCGGCCCGCGACTGGCGCAGCAAGATGGCGGCCAGGTTATTTACGTAGTACACATAGTCATTGTTCTCGGCTCTGATGGACAAGTAGCCGTAGTAGGTGGCTTTTTCCAGTTCATTCTGCCGGGCATACATGAGCAGGCGCTGACTGTAGAAATTGAGCAGCAGCCGGCGCGAGTAGAATTTGCCCTCCCGGAGCAACTTCTCCTGATAGTCAAATTTGTCGGGCAGCAGGTCGAAGCGACGGTAGTTGTAGGCAATGAAAATCAGCCGGATCAGGGCCAGATTCCGGTTGTAACCATCGAGCGACTGATCATAGAAGACGGCGCTGAGCCACTGTTCCCACCGCATGGAATCGGTGGAATTGGTGGTGTATTGCGCTATGATATCTTCCGTTGCCTGGTGTAATTTATCGTTTACCAGGCGGGCATATTCGTAACTGGTCCGGTGAACAGCCAGAAAATCGGTTACACACTTGTGCTCCGCGTAGCGCATGCGTACGTGCAGGTAATGCCTGAACATTCGTCCCAGATCGTACAGTTTCAGGAAGTTATACGATGTGGCATCAGCACCCTGGAACATCCTGAGCAGTCGTTTCTCATCGTCGCTGTGAATGGCATCCGAGTGTACAGACAGTTCAACAGCGGAGAGCCACGCAAACTCCTTGTCCACATCAAAGGCTTCGAGCCGCTCCTCAATCCACGTTTTCAGGTGCGAGTATTTACGTTTGTCAATCTCCTCGTCATAGGGCAGGAAACTGTCAATCCTGGAGCAATTGGCTGAAATGGTATCCAGAATTCTGCTGCGCTCGGTATCCTCAAAACGCTGAACGGATTGCAGGATATCCAGTTCTATGGGTAGAAGGGAATTGGCAAATGCAGCAAATGTCTGAAGTCTGGATCGCATGAATTATGGAGTACGCCTCATGACGGGCGTACTCCGGACTGCAAATCTAGGATTTTTCGGGGTGTTTTCAATGCTGGCTACAGCGTTATTCCACCATCCACACTGATTGTTGTTCCATTGATGTATGCGGCATCATCCGATGCGAGGAATACATACGTTGCTGCTATTTCTTCCGGTGCCCCCAGTCGGCCAACAGGCACTTTTTCGCGCATTTTGGCCAGTACTTCTTCCGGCATGGCTGCCACCATTTCGGTTGCTATGAATCCGGGAGCGACAGCATTTACGGTGATGCCTTTTCGTCCGAGTTCGCGGGCCCATACTTTGGACATGGCAATGACGCCGGCTTTGGTGGCAGCATAGTTGGTCTGTCCGAAATTGCCATACAGTCCGACTACAGAAGAAGCGTTGACGATTCTGCCGCTGCCTTTGGCCACCATCACGGGTGCAATAGCCTTTGTACAGTTAAAAACACCGGTGAGATTGACATCTATGACCTGATCCCATTGTTCGTGGGTCATTTTCATCAGCGTCGCGTCGCGTGTAATGCCGGCATTATTAATCAGAATATCTATAGTTCCGAATGCGGACAGCGTATCGGCTACAGCGGCTTCAACTGCCGCCATATCGGAAGTATTGACAGAAAAGAAACGTGCTGCGGCTCCCAGTTCGCCCACCAGTGCCTCGCCTCTTTCGCGGTTCATATCCCATATCGC
>JBEGNB010000217.1:0-4607 GCA_041182785.1 Bacteroidota bacterium | reverse complement strand
AGAACATCCTTGCTGGCCATCATAGCCAATGAAAGAGGAGCCGAGGATGCGTGCCAGCATCCTGAAATACAATACCTGGGATACCCTTTCAGCATCAGTGAGACCTTTCAGTTGCGCAATACCAATGCGACCATCCCGGAGAGTCTGGAGCGTACCATGGCCATACAGGAACTGTGCGTCAGGCACGGCAAAAAGCTCGTCATTTACATCTCAATGGGATTTGGCAACCCGTACGGGGACCCCTGGAACGTAGAAATAGTACAAAAATGGGTGAATGAGCTGATACCGCTGGGTATTGGCATTTTTTCACTCTCCGACACCATAGGATGCTCCAATCCCGACAATATTTCCTATCTCTTTTCCAGTCTGATTCCCGCATATCCGGAAATAGAATTCGGAGCACACCTGCACACCCAACCGGCCACCTGGAAGGAAAAAATTGAAGCGGCCTGGCAAAGCGGATGCCGGCGTTTCGATGGAGCCCTGAATGGATTGGGGGGGTGCCCGATGGCCAGAGACGAGCTTACGGGCAATATGGCCACAGAGAACCTGATCGGATATTTCGACTCGGTGAACGCAGGCCTGACAATCAACCGGGCAGCATTCTTTCACAGTCTTCAGATGGTGGGCAACGTGTTCCCACAGTAAATTCACGATTTGTCCATGAAAATAGCCGAGTTTTCCGTAAAAAACAGTCAGTTTACCTTTATTGTATTCTGTTTCGTCATGGCACTGGGGGCCGGATCACTACTCCGCATGCCCAGAGCAGAAGATCCGAAATTCACTCCACCCGGTTTCACAATAGCCGTTGTTTATCCGGGCGCAGGTCCTGCGGAAATAGAGAAGAAGATAGCTGATCCGCTGGAAGCCCGGCTGGGTGCACTGGAAAATATTGACCGCATGCGATCTGTCGCATCGAACGGATTCATGCTCCTCACCATAGAGTTCATACACGGACAGGACCCGGACCGGAAATATGAAGAAATTATCAGGGAGGTAAACGCTATCCGGCAGGAGCTGCCCCAGGATATTTACCGAATCGAGATACGAAAATTCTCGTCGTCGGATGTAGCTATCCTGCAGGGTGCACTCATCAGTGAAAATGCGTCGTGGGCCGATTTGCGCAGAGAGGCCGAGCGGCTGGAAGAGGAGCTGGAGAAACTGGACGGAATCAAGGGAGCCGATGTACTGGCTACCCCGTACAGAGAGATCAGAGTTGCCCTGAATCTGCCCCGGATGGCGGCTGAAAATCTCCCGGTATCGAGGGTGCTCGGAGCTATTCAGAGTGAAAATGTGAGTATTCCCGGTGGATCAGTTGATATAGGCACCAGAAAATTTTTCGTCGAAACCAGCGGCGACTATGAAGATATTGACCAGATCAGAAATACGGTTATCACAGGTAATGGTGGTAAAATTCTGTATTTGAAGGATGTGGCAACAGTTGACTGGGCCTACGAGAATATCACGCATCTGGCCCGGGTAAACGGCGTCCGCTGTGTATGGATTACAGCACGGATGAAAGACGAACAGAACATCTTCTCGGTAGGCGCTTCAGTGGAAAAAGTGGTGGCCAACTGGAAAGTCACACTGCCGGCGAGCATGGAATACCGGAAAGTTTTCGACCAGAACGACTCGGTCAGCAAGCGGCTGCTGCGCTTTGCCCGCGATTTCGGACTGGCCATCCTGCTGGTACTGCTGACCCTGCTGCCGCTCGGCTGGAGGGCATCGCTGGTGGTTATGATATCCATTCCGCTGAGTATTGCCATGGGGCTTTTTGCCCTCGATGCGCTGGGCTACTCGCTGAACCAGTTGTCTATCGTGGGATTCATCATTGCACTGGGTATTCTGGTGGACGACAGTATTGTAGTGGTGGAAAATATCGAGCGATGGCTCCGGGATGGTTACTCCCGGAGAGATGCTGCCATTCTGGCAACGCGTCAGATCGGACTGGCGGTAATCGGATGTACGGCCACCCTGGTGCTGGCATTCCTGCCACTCGTATTCATGCCGGAAGCTTCGGGTGATTTCATCAGGTCGCTACCCATGGCAGTTGTCCTCACCGTACTTGCATCACTGTTTGTATCACTGACCATCGTACCATTCCTGAGCAGCAGGCTTCTTGCCGACAGACACGATCCACGGGGGAACATATTTCTCCGGGGGTTGAAATGGATCATCTCGGGTACGTACGCGCGGGTACTTCATCTGGCACTCGATCGCCCCTGGACCACCGTGCTCATATCCGTACTGATATTTGCAGGCAGTGTTCTGATGGCCCTTACCTCGGCCTTCACACTGTTTCCGGCCTCCGAGCGACCAATGTTCTATATTGATGTGGAAACAGCTCCCGGAAGCAATATGGCGCACACCGACCGGGTGGTTAGTCTGGTTGACTCCGTTCTGAGAGAATACGTGGATCCGGAATTCAGGTCGCTCCCGGCCCTGCCCGACTCTGTGGAGCCGGAATCCGTTTACAGTGGAGGAAAGGCGCGTATCACCTGGTATTCCAGCAATACCGGGCGGGGTAATCCGCGGGTTTACTACAACGTAATCCGGGAATTTGAAAGTCCGTCGTACGGACAGGTGTTTGTCCAGTTACAGGAAAAAACACCGCCGGCAGTAAAAGTGGCCCTGATAGACGAGTTAAGGCAGAAGTTCCAGTTTATTCCCGATGCCAAAATAACCGTACAGAACTTTGAACAGGGGCCACCGGTGGAAGCACCTGTTGCCATCAGGGTTTACGCCGAAAACCTGGATACACTTCGGCACTTGTCGGCTGAGGTGGAAAAAATCATTGCCTCGACAGAGGGTACTATCTATCTGGACAACCCCATTGCGGCCGTCAAGACAGATATCTATGTGAACATCAACAAGGAAAAAGCCGGAGCACTGGGCATACCCGTTGCCGATATTGACAGAACAATCAGGCTGGCCATTGCCGGGTTCAACATAGGTAAAATGACCTCTTCCGACAACGGAGATGTATTTCCGATTGTGGTGGGCGTGAGTAAAACAGGCACCACACCCGATCTCGGGGTGCTCGATCAGTTATATGTAAGCAATGTACTCGGAACGGCCTATCCGTTGAGCCAGGTGGCATCACTGGAATTCAGGCCCTCTCCCAATTTCATACAGCATTACAACAAGGAGCGGTTCTCCGCCGTGAAAGCGCTGGTTAAAACAGGGTACTACGCTACCGAGGTGAATCGGGAAATAGGGAAAAAACTGGAAACAATTGATCTGCCCAAAGGGAGCAGGCTTGAAATTGCCGGCGAGCAGGAAAGTGCGGAGCGATCATTCAAGGGTATTGGAACCATCATTACAGTGGCTATTTTTGGATTGATGGCAGTGTTGATACTCGAATTCGGCACTTTTAAAAGCACACTGATTGTTCTCTCCGTCATACCGCTTGGAATTATCGGAGCGGTAGCCATGCTGTTGCTGGCCGGTTATCCGTTTTCATTTACAGCTGTGGTGGGACTCATAGCATTAATGGGCATCGAAGTGAAGAATTCAATTCTGCTGGTTGACTTTACCAATCAGCTCCGGCAGGAAGGAAGAAGTATAGATGAAGCCGTGCAGGAAGCAGGAGAAATACGATTCGTACCTATCCTGCTCACATCACTCACCGCCATAGGGGGTCTTTTGCCGATTGCGGTAGAGGAAAACCCTTTATATTCGCCCCTGGCCTATGTTTTGATCGGAGGCCTCATTTCCAGCACACTTCTCTCGAGAATTGTGACACCTGTTTTGTACAAACTTCTTGCTCCGAAGGTGGAGCCTGCATCAAACTGATTAGTTATGCGTTTAATTGGCTATATCCCACATCCGTTTCTGTTAATCAGTATTTTCAGAAACGACGGACGTGTCAGTGTCAAACTGGAAAATGAGCGGTACGAACAGACGTACAAACTCGGAGATGATGAGCGTTTCTCAAGCATTGAGGCAATACATCAGTTCGTGGATGAGCGTTTCCTGGAAGAAGCCATACAGATTTTTGTGCAGATGCATGCTGCGCGACTGGGCTCGGCAGGCAGAATGGCGCCGGATACACCAGGGCAGGAAATGGAAGAGATCATATAGAAGTGTACTCCCTTGAACTACCAGCTGTTCAGGCGCTCCTCTTCTCCTTTATACAGTGCTTTTACCGCCTCAAGGAGCCAATCTCCGCCGAAAGTAATGGTATAGTGGTGTGAAAAATAGATCACCCAGTTGAACCCGGAATCAAAAACCATACCTTCATGGGGGCTGCTGAAGATTTGTTCCGGTGAAATTTCAAAAAGGCCTTCTTCGCAATCGAGCAGGTACAGCGGTTGTGCCACTTTTGCACGGATAAGCTCCACCACGGCGGCCTTTCGCGACTCCTCCATGCCGTTCAGGAAGACGACTTCCCGGGGAGAAGCGGGAGTAAGCGGATCCCAGAAGTTGGAAGTAAAGTTCCATTTTTCTTCGAGTGTCTTGCGCAGCGATTGTGCCACTTCACCGGTCACCCTGACCCTTTCCGTATAATCCAGAATGGGTTCGGGCTGCATCGGGTCGCCCTGAAACAGGACGGGCAACTCGCTGGCAATTGTGCGCGCCGATTTCTCCACCACCCTGAACAGCGT
>JBEGNB010000216.1:0-9396 GCA_041182785.1 Bacteroidota bacterium | reverse complement strand
TTTTCAGGGTATGAGCCGGCGCATTTCTTCCCGAAATTCAGTGGGAGTTTGTCCCGATTTCTTTTTGAAAACGGTGGTGAAATACGCTTTATCGCTGTAGCCAAGCTCAAAACCAATCTCTGCAACAGTTTTGTCGGTTGTGGCGAGCAGATTTTTGGCTTCAATCAGTTTGCGGGTCTCAATAATTTCCGAGACGCTCTTCTGGAGTATCTGGTTGCAGATCAGATTCAGGTTTCGGGGCGACATAAACAGTTTTTCTGCATAAAACTCTACCCCTTCCGGCCGGCGATAATTTTCCTCGAGTATCGCCAAAAAGTTTTTGAACGTGGTATTGCGGGTAGAGCCGTTGGCCGGTTCATCCGGTTCGGATTTCCTTCGTTCCGACTCAATCATGGTAAAAAGTGCGCTGAGCAGGTGCCTGACTACTGCCAGATCAGGCGAAATCATCTGCATTTCACCGTCAATCATCTCACAGAGAGCCACCAGCCGGTCAAAACAGCCGCCCGGCTGCAGCGGTAGGTTGGCATGATCATGGTAATGTGCATACAACTGAAAGGTAGTTTCGGCAATAAACTCGCTCCTGAAGCGCAGTACCCACATCCGGCATATACCGTTTTCAGTTCCCGGCAAGGCACGGTGCACTTTACCCTTGGTGACAAAACTGACAAAAGGTGCTTGCAGTGTGGCAGACCTGAAATCAATAAAATGCTCCAGCTTACCCTTTACTCCAATAATCAACTCCTCATAATCATGGTAATGTGGATCATCGGGGGCTGCCTCAATTTTTTCTACATCTGCCTCCGTGAGGAGAAAGATCTTAAATGGTAAAGATTCAGTCATAACCGATCTGACGCTTCTCCGGACAGACCGGTAGCCATACTAATATCATCTTCTGACATAGCCATTGCTTTAAGATTTTTGGCAAGCCTGTAATGGCATTTGGGGCTGCTTTTTCCAATTACACAAGCTCATGCTGTTCCTTGACAGGCATATTGCACCGTGCGGTTTTAATACAAAGTTATATGAATTTGCAGACAACTACCGCCTTTCCGCATTCACAAACCGCCTGGCCAGCGCTCTGCGGACTGGCAAGTCGTACAGTTTCAACGCTGCGATGGCTATGAAGATTGACCCGACGATCACCAGCATGGCCATTGGCACGCCCTCCATAAAGGTTTTTTTGTTGTTGACTGCCCAGGCCGAGTAAACATACACAAACGGGAAATGGGTGATGTACAGCGGATAGGAAATATCGCCGAGGAAGCTACAGACCTTTTCACTAACCGAATCCTTGACCTGTCCGATAGCTCCGAGGTAGATAATCAGCGGAAAGACAAGGATAATAATAAACGACTCGTACAATCCGTTTATCCATACTTTATCGTAGCCGCCTACCCTTGGTATGCTCAGTACGACGATCAGCATGATGGCGGTCAGGAGGAAGGTATTCTGTCCGCTTTTTAGGCTCACTACCCTTCTGAGCAGCATGCCTGCCATGTAGGGGAAAAGCAGGCGGGTGAAGCCGACCCGGAGTTGCTCGGGTTCGGTTGACCAGCCCCCGATCAGATCCCCGGAGGTGTTGGTTGTCACCAGCTGAACGGTAGCTACTGCCGCCAGGAAGACACATGCCGCCAGCAGCAGGTTGGGCAGTTTTCTGAGAATGAAAACATGCAGAATATTGGCTATATATTCAAAGAAAAGCGACCAGGCCGGACCGTTGAGGGGGTGCATCTCGTTCCAGCCCCTGATATCCATGGATGGTGGCACCGGAATCAGGGTATAGCCAATAAACATGATCAAAAGGAGTTGTTCGATGCTTGTGCCGGCTACTTTGGGAAAAAGGGATGATTCCTGAAAGAAAAAGAGGAGTGCACCGATGGTCATTCCGAGTATAATCAGCGGGTGCAGGCGGACTAACCGCCGCTTCAGGAAATCAGTCACTGTCATTTTATCCCAGCGGTCGTCGTAGGCGTGTGCCATGACGTAACCCGAGAGCATGAAAAAGAAATCTACTGTCAGGTATCCGTGATTGACGAACATTTTGTGGTAATCGCCTCCACAATAAGGTTCGAAGGTGTGCATAATCAGTACCATGATGGCAGCCACGCCACGCAGGCCGTCGAGTATCAGCAGGTGTTTTTTGGAGTCGCTGAAAGCAGAGGCGGAAGTTGATGTCATTCCGGAAAAGAACTTGAGAGTAACAGGGTGCAGGTGTACGAAATACAAGAGTAACCGGGGCGTTATTGCCTTTGAGGGGAGCGTATTCAGCACAATCCAACGCCCCGGTTAACAGGCTTTCCGATTATTTGGGGATCATCAGTGATTTGGCTGCGAATACCTTTGCGGAGCCTGAGCTCACCGGCATAGCCAGGTACATCCCGGCAGGCAGACCGTCCAGTGATACGGTTTGCTGTGCGGAATTCAGGCTGATTTCGCGCACCATGTTTCCGGTGCTGTTGAAGATCCGGAGCATGGTATTGTCGGTGCCCTCAGGGAGGGTAACGGTGATGGCATCACCTGAAGCCGGGTTAGGAGCCATATTCCAGGCTGCCACGGCGGAGAGTTCGGGAGCAGCAGACGAGGCGCTGCAGGTAATCTCCTCCAGTTTCAGCGAGACATTGCTCCAGAATGTGTCGCGGTGCGTTTTATAGGATGCATTCTCGTATATATTGGTGTGTCCGCCACCGGGAACCACGTGGAGCGAGTTCCACACACCTGTTTCCTCCGCGCGCGCGTGCAGCAGATTGCTTCCCTGCAGGTAGGCAATATTGGCAGCAAGTCCCGAGTTGAAGGGAACCGTTTCATCGGCCGTTCCGTGAATACTGATCATGGGCGACTCGCCCTCCTCAATCCAGCCGGCCCGGTACAGTCCGCCAGACATGTTGACTACTGCTTTGGAGGCTGAAGAGTATGTTTTATTGGTTGCCGATCCGCTCACACCCTCCAGTCCGCCGTTCAGGTTGATGAAATTGAGCAGGAACGGGGGGATGTTGTCTTCCATATCCAGGTATGTGCAGTGCAGTGCGGCAACAGCACCTGCCGAGTAACCACCGATAAAGATATTGTTCGGATCAGCTTTGAAAAGGTTGGTGGTGGCGGCATCTTCGCGGAAATAGCGGACAGCTGCGCGCATATCACCCACTGCTTTTACGGCCGTATCAAAAATATCGAGCGAGTCGGGAAAACCGAGCAGGAAGAAGGGATACAGGCGGTAGGTGATAGAAGCGGTTACATACCCTTTTTTGGCCATGAGCTCGCACCAGGGCTGCATCATACTGCGGTCGCCAAAGATAAAACTGCCTCCATGCTCGAAGATGATGACCGGCCGGACAGCCACCTGATCGCCTTCCGGCTCATAGACATCCATCTGGAGTGTCATGGGTACGCCCGTGTGCGAGAGCGAGGGCGCATACGTGACGGTTGTTTTTTTGACAGTCTGAAATACGTCATTTTTATAGCGATTTCCGTCGCAGCCCGGGTTTTGGGCATTTGAAAAACCCGCGAGAAGGGTCAGAAAAAGAGCGGGCAGAAAATGTTTGGTCATGTTTTTCTTCATTGTTTGATGTTAATAAAATCAATACCCGAGGTCCGGATCAGCTGATTCAGACGCGGAATATCCTGCAATTTAAGGCTTTTCCAGCTATTCAATTGTTCATCAGTCAAATTAAACAGATAATCGCGCACTTCGAGGCTCTGGCTGGTCGGCGGAAAATCGCCATTGACGTTCAGTCCCATCAGATTTGCGAGTTTGTCGTTGAGTCTGACGGGAAAGTTCAGCGGGTCCTGCGAACTCCGGCTTTTGGTCTGGTAAATGGCTTCCTCTACTTTTGTCATGGATGAATCAATCGCCGAAATCAGGGCTGTAATCTCCTTTGCGCTGTTTCCGGCGGGCAGTTCACTTTTAAGCGACTGCAGTTTGGACCTGACGGACCTGATTTCCCGGATTGCCCGGTGTGCTTCCGTGAGTTTGGCGCCTACTGACTGGACGAAGCTGAACTGTGCTGTAAAATGTTCATCGGATACATTCGTTCGGGGATCGCGCAGAATCTCGAATGATTCTTCGACGGTTTTGCCTGCTGCAGTCAGCCTGACTTTGTAAACACCGGGAACAGCTTTGGGTCCCTCGAGGTCGTAGCTCCACAGAATCATTCCGTCGAATTTTTCGGCATCGGGATACCGCATATTCCAGACGAACAGGTTGGCGCCGGCTTTGAGATCGTTTAGCGGACCGAACAGCGGTTTCTGCGGTGATGCTCCGGGCTTATTGAAAACAGTGGAGAACACCCTGACCGTATCGCCGTCGTTTTCGAGGATTGCGAGGGTTACGGTGTCTTTCTCAGCCGGTTTGTCGCGCAGGAGGAAATGTATCAGTACGCCGTTGGGATGGTTTTCCCCGGCTGTTTTCGAGCCTTTGGAAGCGCCACCGCCCATTCTGAAAGCGGGTGCCGGTTTGAAGAGAAACTCCCTGGCGGTTTCGGGCTTTCGGGCGACTATCTGTTGCAGTACCGACAGGTCGTCCACCGACCAGATAGAACGGCCCTGTGTGGCTGCCAGCAGGTGATTGTCTTTAATAACGAGATCGGTAACGGGTACAACAGGCAGATTCAGCTGGAACGACTGCCAGTCGGCCCCGTCGTTAAAGCTGATGTACATTCCCTGTTCGGTACCTGCGTACAGGATACCCTGAACACTTCTGTCGGCCCTGATCACCCTGGTGAAGTGGTCAACGGATATTCCATCTGTTATTTTGGTCCAGGTTTTGCCATAATCCTTCGTTTTGAACAGGAAGGGGCGGTAATCGCCCAGTTTATAAGCCGTGCAGGCGAGGTAGCATCCACCGTCGTTGTGCGGATCGGGCTCGAGAGAGTTGATCATCGTCCAGGCGGGCAGGCCGGGCGGTGTCACGTTAGTCCAGTTTTTACCACCGTCGCGGGAGACGTGTACCAGTCCGTCGTCGCTGCCCGTCCAGAGCAGGTCCTTCACGCGGGGGCTTTCGGCAGCGGCGAATATGGTACAGTAGTATTCCACGCTGGTGTTATCTTTGGTGATGGGTCCTCCGCTGGATTTCTGTCGGCTTTTGTCGTTGGTTGTCAGGTCGGGACTGATGGTCGTCCAGCTCTGGCCCTCGTTGGTGGACACGTGCAGGTGGTTACTGGCCACATAGAGCTTGCGCGGGTCGTGAGGACTGAAGAACACGGGGTAGTTCCACTGAAACCTGAAGCGGGCGTCTTCTGCGCCATGGCCCATATTGTCTTCGGGCCACACATTGATAGCCCGGGTTGTTCTGTTTTTATGATCCACCCGCGTCAGGAGACCGTGGTATTCGCCGCCGTAAACGATATCATTGTTGAGCGGATCAACCGCCATCGTAGCGCTTTCGCCCCCTGCGCTGGGCTCCCAGTGCCGTTCGGTGATAGCGCCATCGTCGGATCTGTGTGCGATCCGGACGCTGGAGTTATCCTGCTGGGCCGCATAGATATTGAAAGGAAACGCGTTATCTGTAGTGATGCGATAGAACTGTGCGGTAGGCTGGTTGTGGTAAGTGGACCAGGTATTGCCACCGTCGTACGTAATCTGCGCGCCGCCATCGTCGCCGATAATCATTCTTTTGGGATTTTCGGGAGCAATCCATAGGTCATGATGATCGCCGTGGGGGGCGTACCGGGACTGGAAAGTGCGGCCGCCGTCTTTGGATTTGTGGTAAGCGACATTCATGACATAGACTACATCGGCGTCTTCCGGGTCGGCGTAAATACGGGAATAATACCATGCACGCTGACGCAGGGCGCGGTCTTCATTCACCTTTATCCAGGTTTTACCGGCGTCATCGGAGCGGAAAACGCCCCCTGACTGGCTTTCGACGATAGCAAAAACCCGGTCGGATTTAACGGGAGATACTGCCAGACCGACGATACCGATTGTGTCCTTCGGGAGGCCTTCATTGGCAGTAATTTCGGTCCAGGTATCGCCGCTATCGGTACTTTTCCATATTCCGGAGCCGGAGCCGCCACTGCTGAAATCGTAGGGAGTTCGTCTGACACGCCAGAAAGACGCATACAGAATACGCGGATTGGAGGGATCCATGGCCAGATCCACCGCCCCGGCATCGGGGTTGACGAACAGTACCTTTTCCCAGGACTTGCCGCCGTTGGTGGAGCGGTAAACACCTCTTTCCCGCGAGGATTTGAACAGATCGCCCAGTACAGCTGCATAAACTATATCGGGATTGTGCGGGTGTATGCGTACGCGCGGGATGTGTCTGCTTTCCGGAAGGCCGGCCGATTTCCAGGTACGGCCTGCGTCCTCGGACTTCCACATACCGGAGCCGTATGACACGTTTCCGCGCACGGTACACTCGCCGCCGCCGGCGTAGATGACATTGTGATCGGAGGGTGCCACCTCAATAGCCCCGATACTGCCGCCAAAGAAGCCATCGGAGATGTTTTCCCAGATGCGGCCACCGTCCTGTGTTCGCCAGACGCCGCCGCCGGTGCCACCGAAGTAGAACAGGTCGGGTTTACCGGCCACACCCGTTACAGCGGCCGATCTGCCGCCGCGGAAAGGGCCAATATTACGCCAGGAGGAGGAAGAAAGCAGTGACGGATCAACGCCCTTTTTCTGGGCTGAGGCACTGATTATGGACAGGAGGAGCAGAGCAGAGGTCAGGAAACGATTCATTTTACGTAATTTAGAGCATATAAACGGCCTGAAAATTGAGGCAGTGAAGATTCCAGGCTTTCGACATGGGTGCAGGGTTCCAGTCAGAAGGATTATACATAAACAGCACCGAGCGGTAGAACCTGAATGTAAAACCGAGATTCGGGCTTGCCCAGAAGCTGAATCCGAGATTGAACCCGAGATCATTCTTTTTAAGATAATCGGGGGCCACACTACCAAGCGCATTGAGTTCATCTTTGAGTCTGGAGCTGATAAAACGGGAATACGAGAGGCCTACATTGGCCGATACCTTGTAATATTCCGTATTTCCGGGGCCTTCGGCCAGCCAATCCTTGTAATGCCACATAACAGGCACCTCCACATAATTGAGCCTGAGCGAGAACGGGAACAGATCGTATTCACCGGGAACGAGTTCACTCTGCGAGCCGCGCTGGGAGAACAGAAATTCCATACTGGCCTCCGTTTTTTGAGTGAGCAGGCCGGTGACTCTGATACCGGCCTGCAGGCCGAGTTTGTTATACCCTGCGGAAAGGTCGCCGTCAATCTGGGAGGCGACGATACCTGCAACGGCTCCGGCGCGGAACCGCTGTTGTGCATTGGCTGCCTGCAGGAGGCAGAGAGAGAAAAAAGAAATTTGCAGAATGCGATGGAGAATCCGGGAGTCCATATTGTTTGAGTTTTTAGATACTTTTGTGCCGCTTCGCTGCGAAGATAAACAGCCTTTGCGAACTGAACGACAACAAACTTCAATATGCGCTATACCGCTACAACGTTAAAAAAACTGGAGGCATTATTCGAGGAACTTGATTATACCGTCAGGTATGAGAAAGGCAGTTTTCAAAGTGGCTACTGTCTGGTAGAAAACAAGCGGATTGCAGTAATAAACAAGTTTTTTGATACAGAGGCGCGTATCAACACACTGCTTGATATCCTTTCGAGATTTGAGCTCAGCGGGCTTGAGCTGCCGGAAAAATCGAGGGATATGATTGAAAAGTGGCGCAAGGAGCAAACAGACTCATGATACGCATTACCATTCTCGGAACCGGCACCTCACAGGGAGTACCCATTATCGGGTGTGAATGCAGGGTATGTACTTCTTCCGATCCGCGCGACAACCGGCTGCGCTCGTCGGTCAGGGTGGTATCGGGAGATACCGTCATAGTGATTGACACGGGACCCGATTTCCGGCAGCAGATGCTGCGTGCGCGCGTGTCGCGGCTGGATGCCATATTGCTCACGCACGAGCACAACGATCATGTGATCGGGCTCGACGACATCAGGCCGTTCAATCACCGGAGCGGCGACTCACTGAAGGTATATGCGCTTTCCAGAGTAGCCAGCGAAGTAAAAAAACGATTTGAGTATGTATTTGCCGATCCCATTCCGGGTCTGCCGCGGGTAGATCTGATTCAGGTATTGCCGGGAGAGCCGTTCCGTGTAGGCGGACTGGAGATACTTCCGGTCGGGGTGATGCACGGAAAATTGCCGATTGTCGGTTACCGATTTGGCGATTTTGCCTACTTGACCGATGTGAAATATATGGAGGAAGAGGGCTTGGAGATACTGAAGGGCGTCAAAAAACTGGTCATTAACGCCCTCCAGCAAGAATGGCACCCAACGCACCTGAGTCTGACTGAAGCGCTCGAACTGATTGAACGAATCAGGCCTGAACAGGCGTGGCTCACCCATTTGAGTCATCACATGGGGCTTGCTGCGGAGGTAGAGCAAACCTTGCCTCCGGGAGTAAGCCTGGCATACGACGGCATGGAAATCATTTAAGGCATACGGTCACCGGGTGAAAACAGCCCGTTTTGCCACTGGCAGAAGTTCGAAATATGGCTTAGCCAGGGTTTTTAAGCAGGTAATCGGATTCGAAAACCTGATTCACATTATCCTGATAAATGGCGTAGTTAAATCCCTTGTGGATGGCATACGCACCGTGGCGGCCTTTTTTGTCAACAGCCACGAAGCCCACCTGAGCGACCTTGCTTTGCTCCGGGTACTTTTTCACCAGGCGTTTGATAGCTGCTTCGGTTGCTTTTTGTGGCGATGCACCCCTTCTCATTTCCTCTACCACGAGGAAACTGCCCAGTGTGCGGAGCACCATTTCACCGAGACCGGTACAGGCAGCGCCGCCCACTTCATTGTCCACAAACATACCTGCTCCGATGATGGGGCTATCCCCTACCCTGCCGTGCATTTTGAAAGCGGCACCGCTGGTAGAGCAGGCTCCGGAAATATTATTGTGCTGGTCAACGGCTACAATTCCGATAGTGTCGTGGCGTTCGACGTTAATAATTGGCTTGTATTCGGAGCGCACCTTCCAGTCTTCCCATGCCTTTCTGGCCACCTCGGTGAGCAGATTTTCGTGCGGGAACCCTTCGGCTCTGGCAAAGCGATAGGCACCTTCGCCGGTGAGCAGTACGTGGGGCGTTTTTTCCATTACGCGACGCGCCACACTGACGGGGTGCATGATATTCTGAACAAAAGCAACGCAGCCGGCCTGACCGAGTTCATCCATGATACAGGCATCGAGCGTTACATTGCCATCGCGGTCGGGAAAACCACCGTAGCCCACAGAAGTATCCTCCGGGTCGGCTTCCGGCACGCGGGCACCAGCTTCCACTGCATCGAGTGCGCGGCCGCCTTTGGAGATAATTTCCCAGGCAGCGGCAGTGGCCTTGGTATTGGGTCCCCAGGTAGCGATTACTACCGGAG
>JBEGNB010000215.1:0-8137 GCA_041182785.1 Bacteroidota bacterium | reverse complement strand
AAAGATATTGCTTCCACATTCGAAACTGACCACGCCCTGTTGCGTACCTACCCATACGTCTCCATCCAGATCAACAGTAATGCAATTGATGGTGTTGGTGGGCAATACGCTGTTTGCCGTTGATATAATCTTGTAACGGTCGTCGGAAGGGTCATCCAGACTGGTACCGCTGTCATATACCATAATACCGGCATTGAAGGCAAGGACAAACCATTTGTACCCGTTCTGGTCAACTGCCACCTGCAGGACACTGCTTGCAGGCGCGCCCGTGAAATTTTTCCAGGTTCCGTCCGCCTTTTTTACGGCTATCGGAGCACTTGCACCAAAGTTACTTATCCACAGGTTGTTGTCCTGATCAAAAGCAAGTCCGCCAATAGCTGTCCGGTTCGTCCCGGAAGCACCGGCATCTCTGAGGATAGAGTTTGTTTTATTGTAACACTGGGCTGTAGCTCCCGGTACGGTAGCCTCCGTAAGTCCGCCGACAAAGCTGCCGACATAAAACTTGTCGGGTTCGGCGGGATGAGCAGCCACGCGCCACATATCCTTGTCACAGTCGAAAGGTTTTATTTCCGGATTGGTTTCGCCGTTAAACCTCGACCACTGACTATCTTCATAAATATAAACACCCGAGCGGAATTCATATAGCGGTTCGAGATTGGATTTGGCTCCCGGAGTTGCGATATACACCTTGTTCCCTGCGATGGAAATATCGGATGCAATATGCCGGTACGGAGAGTTGAAGGTGAACTGTTCACAGGTACCCTGATTTTTGTTAAAAACCCGGAATCCATCATTCTGGTCAGAAAGCCAGAACTGACCGTTACCCACTTCTATACCGTACAGAGGAAATTCGGCATTACACGGACCATGAATTTCACTTCGGGTTCCATCTGTTTCCAGATATTCCACCGTTCCGATTCCAAAATTGGCCGGATTATACCACCCAGCCATGAGTCCGGCACCCTCGGCTGTGAGGTACCTGATTTCCCGGCCGGCAATAGATACCAGTTCTTCCGGCACACTGCCGGTCAGGCGGTAAAGCTTGTTTCCAGCACCAAATACAAGCTGATTATTCCAGACACAGGTGGCCGTTACCGGGATACCGGCCGGAAATCCCTGTGCACTGCCCATAGCCTCCCAGCGACCAAAATCAGCGGGATTATCATCATCCTCGGGCAGGCTGAACATACCGTCGTCGGTACCCATCCATATCTTGTTTCCTGCCACAGCAACCGATTTGACAGCCATACCGGTAAATACCGTGTATTTGGCTTCGGCAGCCCTCATGTCAAACTTCAGCACTCCGAAACCACAGGCAAAATAAGCGTCAGAACCATCAAAAAAGACGTCATAAATCTTTTTATCTCCAATAACATTAGGGTTTTTCTGGATGAAAGGCAGGTTCAGCACCGATCCGTCGGCGGGATAGTAAAGATCCAGATTATTGTTGGTGTAAGAAATTACCAGTGCTTCAGCAGCCGGACAATACCGGACCAGGTTAATTCCCACATCACTCAGCCCCTCCACTTTCGTTATGAACCTGACACTTCGATCCGATTTGCTGATTTCGGCTACGGCCCACTCTGTAGCATAATATATACTTTCAGGACTTTGGGTTACATAAACAGAACGCTGCCAGGGCAAGTGCTGCCTCCACTCGCCGATGGCCAGAGGGGGTAGCGCCGATTCAGACTGTGCAGACAGATTCACACGGCAGATAGTACTCAGAATCAACAGAATCGCGATGCGCATATTGAACAGATTTTCACTTTGTATGGTGCTTGTGAGTGACAGATGGTTGCCTTGTAGTATATTTCATTTTAGCATGCCGCCCTGTCTCCGGAAACTATACCTTTGTTGTTCATTTCAGTCTGACAGATATGCGTTTACTCCCGATTCTGGCCACTTTGCTCCTCTTTTCCTGCAACTCCATACCTGATGAATCAAAAGCCGATAAACAGGCCAAAGCAGTCTGTAACTGTGCGACTCCGCTCCTCGTTCTGAATAGTGAAGTCGCAAAAAGTCAGCAAAACGAAGACTTCGAAAGAATTCAGGTGCAGTTTGAGCAAACCAGACGATGTATCCAGGAGCTGAGAATCAAACCGGAGGAGATGCCGGAGCTTATGAAGGCACTCACAGTCAGGTGTCCTGATCTCTCTTCCAGTCAGGCTCTGACCGAGGAACTGCTGAAGAATAATTAGCGTTTAAGCACTTTTTCGTAGTACGCAATCCAGTCGTCAGGAGATACCCTGGCAACCAGTTCCTGAATCAGCTGAAAAGGTATGTCATCCGGTTTTTTGAACCGGACGCAACCCTTGCCCATATCCAGTTTGCGTTTGGAGTGTTTCGGATACTCGGATGTAAACCACTCCAGCAATTCGGGCATGGAATACAGTCCGAGGTGATGCAATGATATGCCACTTGTTCTTGCTGCGAGACTTATGAATGGCAGTGGCTTGCCCGGTGTACAATGATAGCCAGCCGGGTATTTGCTCAGGGGCACAACGAATGTCAGCATTCCGCTGAGCGTTGTCTCTTCGAAGCCAGGTGGCAGACTGGTTCTGATTACTTCAAGGATACGAGCAAGAGCCTCTCCGAACGGATCTGTGGTTGTTGGCTTGTCTGTTGACATACAGTATTGGTTTGGGTTATCTGATTTTAACATCCAGGGCGTCCCTCAGCCCGTTTCCAAGCAAATTGAATGCCAGTACCGCAACCGCAATGGCCAGTGCCGGCGCCAGGGCAAGCAATGGTTTTCCTCCGATAGCGTATCCATAGTTTTCACTCAGCATTCCACCCCAGGAGGGCGTGGGCGGCTGTACCCCGAACCCGAGATAACTGAGGCCCGATTCGATGAGAATGGATGTGGCAAAATTTCCTGCAGCCACCACCATTACAGGTCCGACCAGATTAGGTAAAATATGGTACAAAATAATTCTGGCGTGACTCATACCCATACTTCGGGCGGCTTCCACGAAGGGTTGTGCTCTGATTGCGATAGTTTGCCCGCGGACAATTCTCGCCACATCCACCCACATAGTCAGACCTACTGCGAGAAAAATGACTGAAATACCTCGTCCAAGTGCCAACACCACCGCGAAAACCAGTAATAGCGTTGGAACCGACCAAACGGTATTTACCAGCAGCATGACCATATCATCCGCCCGGCCACCAAAATATCCACCGGCAAGGCCCAGTGTCAGTCCGATAGTTAGCGAAACAAACACTGCCAGTAGTCCAACAAACAGTGAAACCCTGAATCCGAGCAATATCCGGCTGTAAATACACCGACCGTACTTATCGGCACCGAGGAGAAAAACCCTCGACTCAACAAAAACTCCAGAGCGAAATTTTGATGAAAGAACCTCCCTGCTTACCGACATCCGTTCTCCCGTGTATGTGGTAAATACACAGGAATCCGACGAGATCGTGATACTGTCGGCCCCCGGGAAATAGAAATCAACCAAATGTGTACTTCCCTCTACAAGTTTGCTACCGGGATAAATCCAGCAGATGGAATCTCCGCGGAGGGTAACAGTTTCCGGTAAAACGGGTACAGTACGCCGGTTCTTGCTGACTCCGTGAGCAATTTTATCAAAAAAACTTTGTGCTTCACGCGTATCTGCGGGTAATACCAAGAAACTGGCTCTTGTTCCGGGTGTACACAGCGCATATTCGGGGAACTGTGCATTGGCGTCAGGAGAGTTATCGGGAGCTATCAGATAAGCCAGAACAGAAACCAGAAACGAAACAGATATGATAACCAGACTTGCCAGCGCTGGTATATTCTTACAGAAGCGATGCCATATCTTCACAAGTTCTGTTGACTCAGCCACCTTTTGAAGCTATTTTAGCGCTGTACATTTTATACAGGATAAATCCGCAAACCGATACCACTATCAAAAGTATGGGCAGAGATTGCTGCGTTCCCAGATCACGAATTGAGAATGCAAGGACAACAAACAGCACATTAAAGAGAAGCAATAAAGATGTTGCACGCGCGTGCGAGCCCGTTATGGCAAGCATCTGATGGTGTATATGTGTCTTGTCGGCAGTGAAGGGAGAGTTCCCGCGCATCATACGACGGGCAAAAACGCTGCACGTATCAAAAATAGGGAGAATAAGAATAGCCAGTGCGATAGACGGGGCACTGGCAAGACGGAACGGGTTGGACAGTGCCGTCTGATAATTTGCCTCTACAAATTCAATAGCGAGAACAGAACACATCGTTCCTATGAGAAGAGAACCTGTGTCTCCCATAAAAATCCGGCAGGGAGCCAGATTATACTTCAGGAACGCGATAATCGAGCCCGCCAGTGCCATGGCGGAAACTGCCAGCGATATCATCCCGACAGAGAAAAACCATACACCAAACAAGAGACATGCCAGCAGACCAATACTGCCTGCCAGGCCATTAATTCCGTCAATCAGGTTGAATGCGTTGATAATACCTATGATAATGGTTACGGAAAGGGCAAAGCGGACCATCATTGGCAACTCCTGCACACCCAGTACACCGTAAAAACTGGTAATTTGTACATCAGCCTTATAGGCAAGGATAACTGCTACCATCAGTTGTCCAACAAACTTTTTTACCGGAGAGACAGGGGTCAGATCGTCCAGTACTCCCAAAAGAAAAATGATAATAAAAGCAGCGAGAATATATTGAAGCGGGCCAAAGGCCGGCAGGGGCGTCCAGAGTACAATACCGCAAACTGTTCCGGCAAATATGGCTACCCCGCCAAGTGAAGGCGTTGGAGTAACATGCGAACTTCTGTCGTTCGGATGGTCGAACAGGCGCAATTCTTTCGCTACCCGTATAATAACAGGTATGATTGAATACGTAAGCATAAATGCCGTGACAAAAGCAAGTACAAGCGTGTACATATTTATCTTGACAGAATCGCTTGGGTGTCTGACGAAAGGTGTGGATTAAATGCGGACGGGCGAAGATAGCAAAAAAAACGGGAGCAACTCTTATTTCAGAGCGGCTCCCGCGAAAATGATTTTTTATTCTTACTGCTCTGCTTTCTTTTCGCAGCTGGATGCTGTTTTACCAGCGCAGCATGCCTTGCCGGAAGATGCAGTGGAACCTGCGCAGGATTTGCCGGCTTCGGCAGTTTTGCCAGCGCAACAAGCTTTACCAGTAGATGCGGAAGCACTGCAGCTGGCTGTCTTTTTAGTCATGGTAGTCTTGTCAGTTACAGAAGCAGAAGTGCTGACGAAAGCGTTGGCTGCCTCATCGTACTTAACGCTTACAAACTGAACGTTACCCTGAGCATCGGCTTCTTTGCGAACAAAGGCAACGGAACCGTCATCGTTTGTACGTTTTTCGATGGAAGGATCAGAAGCAGCAGCTTTGGAAGCTTTGTCTGCGCAGCAGGACTTGCCTGCAGCGGCAGAAGCACCATGGCATGACTGGGCATTGGCGGCGAAAGCGCCGAGGACGAAAGAGAAAACAAAGAAAAGAAGTGCCTTCTTCATGGGTGACAATAATTTACGGTTTAACAGTTAGACATATTTGCGAAGCTACCAAACCAGGTAACTCTGCAAAGGTAAAATAGTTTGAACAAAAACCATGCCCGAACCGGGTCGTTAACATAGTATTGAATGCATCCGACAAATTACCGGCCAGCCAGAATGGCATTATACCGGGGGCGGTCATTAAGCAACCTGACAGCCTCCTTTACCTCGGGGTCGTTGACCAGATTCTTTCGAACCTTTCCACGCTGGAAGTAGTATCTACCTACAATTTCCTGCTCAATTTCGTGCAGAATCCTGTCTTTGTAACGCGTGAGCTCCTCCTTTTTGGCAGTTTGAATTTTGCTTTCCAGTGCTTCCAGATCGGCATCGAGCGGCAAGTGTTCTTTCTCTGCCAGAGCCTTCAGCTCTTCCAGTTTTATCTCCGACTTTGTTCGGTATTGGAACTTGTGTTTGGGCACATACTGAACGAATTCATCAAATTCAGTGAATTCAAAAATCTCTATGGAGTCAATTTTGGGGTGTTTCAAGGTGTATTCTGTGGCAAAATCAAAAATAACGTCCTGTTCAAGCAAGGCCCTGACGATACCTTCTGCCGTATCCACCGGAAGGGCGACATCAGGTTTGACACCACCGCCATCCAGCACGGTACGCCCGTTTCTGGTTTTAAACACAGCTCTTTCCGATTCAGGGATATCAACCGGGACTCCGTCTTTGTACCTGACAGCCTGAATACAGCGTCCGGAAGGTATGTAGTACTTTGCTGTGGTAAGTTTGATTTTGGCATTGTAACCTACATCTTTAGTATTCTGCACCAGTCCTTTGCCGTAAGTAAGCTGTCCCATTACCACTGCACGATCCAGATCCTGCAGGGCACCGGAGGTAACTTCACTGGCAGAAGCGCTGTGGCGATTTACCAGTACCACTACCGGAATATCCTTGTCAACAGGCGGACCCTGTGTGCGCAGGGATATATCCCACTCGGGGACTTTCCCTTTGGTACTCGCCACGAGTTCACCCTTGGGGACAAATACATTAACCAGATCTATGGCTTCATTCAGCAGGCCACCTCCGTTTTCACGCAGGTCGAGTATGACTCCCTTCAATCCCGGATTTTTCTCTTTCAGCCTGATGAGTGCTTCCGCTACGTTGCCTCCTGCATTTTGAGTGAAGGTCGTCAGATTGATATAGCCAATATTCTCGGCTACCAGACCGGAATGGGGTACATTGGGTATAATGACCTCTCCCCGTTCAAGTGTAATTTTAACTTCCTTTGATTCTCCGGGTCTCTGTACCATTATACTGGCTTTTGTGCCGGGGTATCCGCGCAGGAACTGCTGAACCTCCTGCTCTGTCCGGTTTTTGGCACTCTGCCCTTCGATACTGAGCAGAACATCACCTACTTTGAGTCCGGACTTGTGTGCCGGACTGTTTTCGATAATTTCAGTGACAACAACATAATCGCCCATACGTTTTCCGGATGCACCGACTCCGTTGTACTGACCGTCTGACTGTATGCGCCAGCCCTCCACGTCAGTTTCAGAAATATAGTTTGTGAAGGGGTCGAGACCAGTAAGCATGGCATCGAGCCCGCGTCGCATCAGTTGGTTGGGGTCGAGCTGGTCCACGTAGGAATGATTCACCTCCCGGTAGGCGTTGGCGAAAATTTCCAGATTTTTGGCAATGTCAAAGTACTTGCTTTGTGCAGGCAGAACAACGGGCCGGGTGGTTGCAGCCA
This sequence comes from Bacteroidota bacterium, assembly GCA_041182785.1. GTDB lineage: Bacteria > Bacteroidota > Bacteroidia > Chitinophagales > Saprospiraceae > M3007. The sequence continues at coordinate 918 of JBEGNB010000215.1, read as the reverse complement.
CCAGAACAACTAATAATATTCGCTTCAGATTCATGGAATGGAGCTTGCGGTTCAGTTTCGATCAAGAAATTCGGATATAACAGTGATCAGTTCATTCGGTTTATCGGCATGTACCCAATGCCCCGCATTTGGGATAGTTTTAATTTCTGCCTGCGGGAACAAGGTCATTATTAACGCAGTATCGGCATCTTTAATATAGTCGGAGCGATCTCCTCTGACAAAAAGTGCTGGTTTGTCGAATGGCTCTCCTGTCACGGCATCAAGTATATCGGGAAAATGACGCCACAGAACAGGCAGGTTCATCTTCCAGGCGAATTTACCGTCATCGTTTCTTGTGATATTTTTGAGTAAAAACTGTCGTGTACCCATGTCGGGGATACGCGAAACAAGGTAGCTTTCTATATCCGCCCGCGCTTGCATGACAGACAGGTCCATCCCGAGCAGGGCTTCAAATATCCCGGAGTGATTATCCGCAGCTTTGCCGGGAGCTATATCTACCACTATCAGTTTCTCCACCATATCGGGGTGATTGAGTGCCATTTGCATAGCTACCTTGCCTCCCATGCTGTGTCCGATCAGTACGGCAGAGTGCATCCAGTGATTCTCCATAAACAGCCTGAGATCCTCTGCCATCTCTTCGTAGGTATGGGAGGGTAGATGGGGGGAGCGCCCGTGATTTCTCAGGTCAGGTGTAATCACCAGATACTGGCTGGCCAGACTTTTGGCTATAGTTTGCCAGTTATCGGAAAAACCGAATAGCCCATGCAGTATAATTACAGGTTCACCTGCGCCAAATTCGCGGAAGTACAGTTCCATGGCGCAAAATTAGGTGTTTTGGCCGAGAGGTTCCTCACCTGAAATTGATAAGCGCTGCCGGATTAACCGGTCGTCCCTTGTACCACAACTCAAAGTGCAGAT
>JBEGNB010000214.1:0-6770 GCA_041182785.1 Bacteroidota bacterium | reverse complement strand
ATATAATACATGGTGTGGTGGTCATTGCTCCAGGCGAGACCATTCGAGATGGTTACGCCTTCCAGTTGCCGGATTATGGTCCAGTCGTGGTCTATCATGTACAGACTGCCCGCACCAGGCTCCTCCTGCAGCGACATGCTGCCCACCCAGAACCGGCCGGCGGGATCGCATTTGCCGTCATTGTAGCGGTTGCCGGGCAGGTTTGCCTCTGGGTGGCTCACCGCCTCCTGCGCACCGGTATCAGGATCGAGCAGTACGATTCCGCTCTTCAGTGCAGCCATCAGGCGTCCGTCGCGGTAAGGCGCCACCGCTCCCACGTACTCGCCGACGGAAATAGTGTGGCAGTACCCGTCGGACGGACGGTATTCGTGTATTTCACCCCGGAGTATATCTACCCGGAAAAGGCTTTTTCGGCGGGCATCCCAGACAGGCCCTTCGCCGAGCAGGCAGCGGTGATTGGTCAGTATTTCCATATTTTACAGTCTTCAGTGTGAATCGCGGGGCACTTCACTGCCCGAGCCTCCTTTCAGAAAATCCAGATCGGCTCCCAGGTGGGCCTGTTCCACGTGTTGCTGGTACAGGTGTACGTACCCGCGCGCGTGGAGATCAATCTGATGCACTTTATTTTGCTTCCGGAGTGCAATCTCCTCGTCGGTGAGGTGCAGGTGAAGCTGGCGGGCGGGCACGTCGAGTGTGATGAGATCGCCCTCCTGCACAATGGAGAGGGTACCGCCGGCAGCGGCTTCGGGCGATACATGCAAAACGACCGTCCCGAATCCGGTACCGCTCATGCGGCCGTCGGAGATACGTACCATGTCGGTGACTCCTTTGGCCAGCAGGGCGGGTGGCAAGCCCATATTACCCACTTCGGGCATACCGGGGTAACCGATAGGGCCCACGTTTTTCAGCACGAGTACACTGTTTTCGTCGGCGGGCAGCGACGGGTCATCTATCCGGGCCTTGTAATCTTCTATATCCTCGAATACAATAGCCCTGCCGGTGTGCTGCATCAGTTTTTCGGAAGCGGCAGAGGGCTTCAGTACAGCTCCGTTTTCACAGAGATTGCCTTTCAGCACCACGATACCGGAGAGCGGGTTGAAAGGCTGTTCAAGAGGAGCAATCACCTCCCGTTCGTAGCAGGGAGCTTCTGTGCAGTTTTCCTGTATGGTTTTTCCGTTAACGGTGATACAGCTGCCATGCATTCGGGGCAACAGTTCCCGGATCACGGCGGGCAATCCGCCCGCATAATAGAAATCCTCCATAAAAAACTGTCCGGAGGGCTGCAGATTGGCCAGCAGCGGGATGCCGGCGGAGAAGCGGTCAAAATCGTCGAGCGACAGCTCCACTCCGATACGACCGGCGATAGCGAGCAGGTGCACCACAAAATTGGTAGAACCTCCGATAGCGGCGTTCACCATGATGGCATTCTCGAAGGCCTCCCTGGTGAGTATGGACGACATACGGCGGCCCTCCTGCACCATCCTGACGATCTGTGCCCCCGAATGGCGGGCCAGCACCTTTCTGGCGGCATCGGGAGCGGGAATAGCGGCGTTGCCGGGCAGCGTAAGCCCAAGCGACTCCACCATACAGGCCATCGTGGATGCCGTGCCCATGACCGCGCAGTGGCCATCGCTCCGGCACAGGCCGGATTCGGCCTGTTTCATTTCTGATGCGGGCATTTCACCGGTGCGCACCTGATCGGTGAATCGCCACACGTCGGACGTGCTGATGGCTTTACCCCGGAAACGGCCTGTGAGCATGGGTCCACCCGACACCACGATGGTGGGTAGATCCACACTGCACGCACCCATCACGAGCGAGGGCGTAGTTTTGTCACAACCGCAGAGCAGCACCACCCCGTCGAGCGGATTGGCACGGATGGACTCCTCCACATCCATACTGGCCAGATTTCGGTACAGCATGGCGGTAGGCTTGATAAGCGTTTCACCCAGCGACATCACCGGAAACTCGAGCGGGAAGCCACCAGCCTGAATCACCCCCTGTTTGACAAACTGGGCCAGTTCGCGGAAATGCGAATTGCAGGGCGTCAGTTCAGACCAGGTGTTACAGATACCGATGACAGGTTTCCCCTCGAATTCCTCGTCGGGGATGCCCTGTTTTTTCATCCAGGAGCGGTAAATGAAACCGTCTTTGCCATCGCGGCCGAACCAGTTGCGGCTGCGGAGATTTTTGTCGGGAAAGATCATGCGGGCAGAATTTAGGAAAGCCAAATGTAGTGACAAGTCTGGAAATGGGGTAAAACAATACTGACTGGATGTACACGGACGAATAATGAACTATATTTGTGCATCTCCAGAAAATCCTGTGCGCACTCTAAAACACCGCCTGTGAACCCTGTTCAGTCCATTGATACCACTGCCTGGCGAAATCATATCTACCAGCACATGCTCCGCACCCGGGGTGCCAAGTATCTATGGTTTCTGAAATACCTGAAACTGTTCCGGCTGATTGCCAAAACACCGGAGAGGGCAGATTTCCTGGAAGCCTACTACACGCTGATGCGATACCTGGATGATATCGTTGACAACGATGCACCACTGCCTCCCGGCTACGGGGATACCGAAACTTTCCTGCTCGATAAAATACGGTTTGCCGGCAACCCTGATAGTCCTTCCGATGAATCGGACGCCATGATGATGCACTGCTTCCATCTCGGACATACATTCGGTGAATCGTTCAAAGATGAAACGGAAGACATTCTCGGATCTCTGCTGTTCGATACACGCCGCATGGGGCAAAATCGCTTCTTCAGTTCGGATGAACTCATGGCGCACTATCATCAGCTCGATATCCGGGGCACCGTAAGAGCAACCATCAAGCTGTTTAATGAAAATGTGGCCGACTTCCAGCTGCTCGAGCCACTCGGTATGGCCAGCCGCTTTTTCTACGATATCCGAGACGTACATGATGATTTATCCAAAAACCTCGTCAATATCTCCCGGGAGGATGCCGATGCCTTTGGTATCTCTGCCGGTAATATGAATGAACCTGACAATCCGGGCATACAACGCTGGCGCAGAGCGCAGGCCCTGCGCGGACTGCAACTGCTGGATCTTCACCGAATACAAATACCCAAAGGCAGTTTCCGCCTGACAACACGACTCACCTTTCTGTTTGTGTATGAGCGCCCTGCACGCGGTTTTTTCAATAAAACACTGCGCCAGACTGCCCATGTCGGGTCATTTCACATCCCGGACGTCAATACGGGCAATTATTTACTGAAAACAGACAGTCAGCAGCGAACATGAGTATTAAAAGCAATTTCAACCTGAAAAAGTGGTATTTCGACGGTGTTTCCGAAGATGGCCGGGCTTTGATATGCTACTCGGCAGTCATGTCATGGCGGATGCTGTCGGTTCAGTATGCCAGTTATCTGTACCTCGACGCCAACGGCCAGGCTCACTCCGAAAGCCGGTACCGCGACGCTCCCCTGCCGGTTACCGACGGCGATATCATCCGGTGGGAAGATACCAAACTCCACATCAAAGGGGAATGGCGAAGTGCCGCTGCACCAGTCAGAACCAAACTCCACGACAGTGAGGAGGGTTACCTCGACTGGCACTGCCACCAGCCGGCGGCCCACTGTCATATTCAACTGCGGGATGAGCCTCCCGTCACCGGCTTCGGGTATGTGGAATGTCTGGAAATGACTATCCCTCCCTGGAAAATGGGCTTCAGTGAGCTGCGCTGGGGCCGTTTTGCGCACCCTGACTCTCCTGTGGTGTGGATTGACCTGCGCGGAGAGCCCAACCGAAACTGGATATTCAGCGGACAGGAACTGACCAGAAACGGCGAGGCGACCGATACGACCGTCAGAATCCCGGAGTCCGACACAGAACTGATACTTGCCGGACATACACCCATCGAAGACAAACAGAAAATCATGGAAGTGGTACAGTCAGTCATCGGCTGGATGCCGGGGTTCGATCAGTTCACTCCCCTGCATTTCCTGAAAGCACAGGAAACAAAATGGCGCAGCCGCGGCACCCTCACCACACCCGGTCAACCTGAAAGATCAGGCTGGGTTATCCACGAAATTGTAAAATTCTGACCATGAAAACAGCAAATAACCGCCAGTTCACTGGCAAGGTACTGTACAGCCTTACCTTTCTCGTGCTGCTGCCTGTCACACTGTACTTTTGGGCCCGGTATGCAGCGAACTCCGTCACACTGCCGGGTATCCACTCCGAAGTATTCGGAACAGCAGGTATTGCAACGGGTATGTTCCTGATGCTGTCGGGCATGTACGCTCTCTGGCATTTCGGGGGCGGGCTACCCATGAACGCCTACCCACCCCCGAAGTTTGTCACAGACGGGGTATTTCGCCTGCTACCCCACCCGATCTATACCGGATTCGTACTGGCCTGCTTCGGAGCGGCCGTTTATTCGGGCAGCGCCTCCGGTTTATGGCTGGTGAGTCCGGCAGCACTGGCCGGGTGCATCGCTCTCGTTTGGGGATATGAAGGTATTGACCTGAAAAATCGGTTTCCGGGAGAAAAGCGGAGGTATCTGCTCTCCGTTCCGGCCAATTCGAGTGAAAAACCTTCCCTTTGGAACAAAATTTCAGTATTTGTATGTCTCTTTCTGCCCTGGATACTACTCAACGGGGCTGCTATAGTGATTTATAAAGGCCACACAGCCTCTGCCTTTTACGGCGGACTTGAGTTTAACTCAGGAAGCTACCGGCAATACTTCACGCCAGCTGCTCTGTGCTGGACGGTCCTCGCGCCGCTCGTCGCGCGCACGCAGGAGCAGCTCAGGCCCTTTTTCATCGGCGGAATCATCGGCGGGGGGCTGGTTATCTATCTGGCACTGGTGGCACCTGCTATCGGACTCGGGTACATGGCCCAACAGGACGACTCTGTACTGCTGCAGGCGCTGCAATCGCTGAACTGGTTCTGGATCTGGCTTTCCACGTCTGTGCTCATCAGGGTCGTACCGGGATACCGGTTCCCAGTGTATGGGGTAAGTGCCCTGCTTACATACGGACTCATTCTGGCATCCTCCGATCCTGTCGCACACGCCATCACCGGCTGGGTTGGTATAACGGGTGCGCTGTTTTATCCGGCTGCATGGGAGTTTTTGCGGCGAAGTGCCGAAGTGGTAGCCAACTCATGGCGTGAATGGGTGTTTGGTCCGGTCAGAATCATCAGTCACGGCTTTTACGTGGGCGCTGCAGCCTTCACAGGCACAATCCTCGGCGGCTGGCTGGCTGGACCGGAATACGTATCAGCCATGGTGGTATTCGGAGTGATTGTGACAATATGTGCCGGACTGTGGGGGCAGTTTGTGGAGGGCTCAGACAAGCTGAAGCGTCCGTTCGGATTTTACGGGGCCATGCTGGGTATCATCATCGCCAGCCTGGTCATGCGCTGGATGGGCGTGGAGGTATGGATCATGCTGGGCATATTCTCCGTATTTATGCCCTGGGTACAAGGCATCGGTCGTTTCCGGTGCCTGGTGAACGGTTGCTGCCACGGAGCAGAAACCGGTGATTTGTTGGGAATCAGATACACGCATCCCAGATCGAGAGTCTGCTTTGTTTCCGGACTGAAGGGCAGGCCCCTACACCCGACCCAGTTATATTCCATGCTCTGGCTGGCACTGGTGGGTGGTCTTCAGCTGAAACTGTGGCTGGGCGGAGCAGCGCCATCGCTGATTTTCGGTACCTACCTGATACTGAACGGACTGGGCCGGTTTGTGGAGGAAGCATACCGCGGAGAACCGCAGACACCCGTGATGGCCGGGCTTCGGTTATACCAGTGGGCCGCCGTAGTTTCCGTACTGGCCGGCATTATCATCTCCTGCGTACCATCGAACATACCCGCGCTCACGCCCGGAATCACCTGGCAGTCGGTGGCCTGGGCGGGATTCATGTGGGTATTCGTACAGTTTATGATGGGGATAGACTTCCCGAACTCCAACCGGCGGTTTTCGAGGCTGGCGTGACTTGTCATGTAAAGGAATTTTACATGAGCGCTTTATCATATAAAAGAAACGCCATTTTTTTTACATGATGATGACTTTATGTATCTTTGAGCATGGAAAAAGCATTTAACGACCTGCCGATGTTACCGCCTCCACGGTCTGAAGTTGAGACACTGGAGGTACTCAGGCAAATATCTGCTACGGCACTGGCGATTGGAGAACTGAATGGTTCGGTAAAAATGCTGCCTAATCCGCTCATTTTGCTGAACGCAATAATACTGAAGGAAGCTACAGCAAGCAGTGAAATAGAAAATATTATCACTACGCAGGACAAACTGTATCAGGCGCTCAGTTCCAGAGTTCAGGAAACAGATTCTGCGACCAAGGAAGTGCTGCGGTACCGAAGTGCTCTGCTGGAGGGTTTACACCTGATTTCGGAAAGAGGTTTCCTGAATACAAATACCATTATCCGGATTCAGCAAATGCTGGAAGAAAACAGTGCCGGTGTCCGCAAGCTACCCGGTACCGCCTTGAAAAATGCCGTCACCGGACAAACTGTTTACACGCCACCGGATGACCACGACACCATACTTCGTCTTCTGAAGAACCTGGAGGACTACATCAACAACGATGATGACATATCACCATTTATCAAACTGGCAGTTCAACATTACCAGTTCGAGAGTATACATCCTTTCTACGATGGCAACGGTCGGACAGGACGTATTATTAATGTACTATTTCTTATCCTGAAGGGTCTTCTGGACAAGCCGGTTATTTATCCGAGTAGATTTATTATCAATAACAAGCAAGATTATTAC
>JBEGNB010000213.1:0-6856 GCA_041182785.1 Bacteroidota bacterium | reverse complement strand
CAATTTACACAGGATATATTTTGAATTTGCACAGAAAATTTTTTCAATTTGCACAAACAAGCGGAATACAACCGGCATCAGCAGAAATATCAGACTAAACAGCACACAAGATTCGTTAACTATTAAAATCTGCCTTATGAAAATCTTGCCTGTACTGCTTTTGCCGCTTTTCTGCCTGACAACTCCCGTGTGTGCGCAAGCGCCTGAAACAGTACCCTTGCCTGTCCTTTTTCCTGTTCAGCAAACAGTTTATATGTCGCCCGCCGGTTCTGATACCGCCACCGGCGACAGTTTAAACCCCGTAGCTACTTTCACCGGAGCCCTGAACATACTCGCCGCCTGGTCAGACGGACAGCAGGGTGAACTTCATACCGAGGTTGTTCTCTTCCCCGGATACTACACCACACCGCTTGTACAACCCTGGAGCCGATTTCAGTTGCCCGGTCGCAGGCTGAATATTTCAGTCAGGGGAAAAGGTTCTGTAATGCTGGACGGCCTGAACGGCCAGATTTCCTCCGGCCAAGGTATGGTTCACCTGCTCGGTAGTCACATCAGGGTAGCCAACCTGAATATTCTGTACAGTCCGGGCAACGGTGTCCGGTTCGGCTATGACGCCAACGGAAATGTTTCCAATCCGCATGATGTTCTTGTTGAAAATGTGACTGTGCGTCAAACCGCCGGTCATGGTATCCTGCTCGGTATAAGCCCTGTTAAAAATTCCGACCCCTTCTCTCTGCATCCGCCAGGCGAACGATACATGGTCAGGCAATGCACGGTTTACGAGTCCGTTAATTTTAACCAGCCACAGTCACAATGGGGTTCCGCAGTCAAATTTCACAATGTTCGGTACGGCCTGGCGGAAAACTGCCATATATACGATAATAGTGGGGAGGGTATAGATGTGGATTTCGGTGAACAGATTATCATACGCGCCAATACACTGCACGACAACTACGCCAATATATACATAGACAAAGGTGTTGGTATTCGAATTGAAGGCAATCACATTCACAATGATTACCGGAAGGTTCCCGGCATCCTGCTTGGTATCGAGGCGTTTACAGGACTGATAACCGATCACTACATAAAGGATGTGGCTATACACAACAATATCATCCTGAATACGACTACCGGTATCAGTATCTGGCAGGGTATTTACAGTTTTTTGCAAAAAGGAATCTTCTCCGGTATTGACATCCGGCACAATACCATTGTAGGGCAACGTGGCCAGAAAGCGGCCATCGGGTTTTCCTACGAAACTTTACTCGGCAACCCGACACCCAATGTCGTTTTCTCCAACCTGTATATTTACGGAAATATCCTGAGCGCTCATCCAGACAGCCTGAATAACGGCAGATTACTCACAGCACCGCTCAACCCGCAGCCCGGTTTGCTGGCATCCTGCAACCTGTGGAATCTGCCACCCGGCCCCGGTTACAATCAGGCTACAGACCAATCTCGGCCGCAGTTACCCGACTGGGCAGTCGTACCCGATACATTATCATTCAGGCCTGGCCCGGGGAATCCGGTATTTCTGTTCGGAGTGCCCGCATCTGCGGAAATTTTGGAAGATTTGCTCGGCCTGCCCAGAAATATTTCGACCACGAATGCCGGCGCACTGGAGGTAACCGGCGTTTCCTTCACTCATGAACCGGAAACAACGGTGAAAATATACCCTAATCCCGCAAGCAATCTGCTTTCAGTTGATGGACTGCCTGAAGGAAAAGTACGCTATAGTATTATTGGTACGGACGGGAGTGAAAAATCACATAATGAAGAGAATGTTGCCAGCAGAGGAACGGTAGAGATCAAACTCAGCGAGATGGCACCCGGAACTTATCTGCTGCGAGTGACACTGTCCAGGAGCGGCAAAGTAGTCGTACTGCCGTTTGTAAAATTGTGAAATACGCTATTTCAATACCCCGGAAATCTGACAAACACAACAGACTTCAGCTCCGATTCCAGCACAGGCTTTTTGAGATATACATAGGTGGACACCCCGTTCATCCGGATAAAAGAACCTTTATCAGGCAAATTGGAGTCATTGATCTTGGTAAAAATCGTCTCGTCGAGCCGCCTGTCTGACAGCGATCGCGCGTCTTCCTTCATGATAGTATAAAATGAAGTACTCACTTCATAGCTGTAAACCATGGAATTGAACGATGGTGTAATGCCACCGGGACCCGCAGCCATCACAGGACCTCCACCCCCGTAAGACTCCACGGTGAAGCCACCCAGTCCGATCAAAAGATCATTCTGACTCTTCTTCACATACACGAAAGGGTATAAAGGTCCCATTCTTCGAATGAGTTTTTCTGCCGTTTTAATCTTTCTGTTAGTCAGGAATCCAGGGAAATTCACCTTGCTCCTTAACAGCGTAAGGGTATCCTCACCTGAAATAGCCTTGTCAAATAAAACAGAACCATCGGCAAGACTACTTACCCTGAGACCGAATCTGGCCTGATCAAAATAAACCTGAAACAGTTTATTCTCATAGATATAACCACCGCCACTGTCCTGTGTGTACTCGCCAAGTGTAGGATAGGGGGCCTCCTTGATACTGACCGTATTCAAAGAAAGATCAATTTCCGTATATTTGAACACCGGTTTGTCGCTGGAGAATACATTGGGTGACTTATCGCGAACAAGATATAACTTGCCCTGATCGGCAAATATTTTATCGGGATTGATTGCCTTGTCGGGCCAAAGATCAGAGTCCTTCCTCACTAGCAATGGTTCGTACTTCCTGGCGGCGAAATACTCTGGTATTCCGGCAAATGTTCTGCGCTCCAGACCTTGCACGGCCCGGGTATATACATGCAATTTACAATCTTTTTTACTGATACGCTCCCGGGAAAGAATCAGTGCTTTGTCAGCCATTTCTATCCCTCCGATAATCTCCTCCTCTTCCGGAATAGCATGCAACAGCCGAAGCGTACTTTTCAGGGTTTTCCTGTCAGTCGAAACTTCGTAGATATTGACTGATTCTCCCCGAAAGTAAACGTAGTATCCATTTTCATCGGACGTAGAACAGAGCCGCTCAAACGATTTGTCGCCACCAACGACGGGCAGTTCCTGAACCGGATATTGCTTTGACACCTGTCCCTGAGCATCCAGTTGAGCAATCTGGCACAAGAAGGAACCAGATGTTCTCCTGTTACTGTAGAGAAATACACAATGTCCGTTATTCCCATCAGGAAAAACAACCGGCAACCTGAGATCATTCGGGATTTCAGGCGTGATAACCTGTGCAGTGGTACCTGCAGCAAGCAGGAATAATGCTAAGAGAAAGATATTTTTCATTACCGCGTAAAAAAATTCCGGGCCACTGCAAGAGACAGAGGCCCGGAACGGTATAATATACAGTGAAGAAAGATCTTGATTAAGCCTGTTCTTCCTTGTTTTCTTCAGTAGCAGGTGCTTCTGTAGCTGCTTCTTCTGCAGCAGCCACCTCAGCAGCAACCTCTGCCGAGTTATCTGCCACCTCATCCACTACCGGGGCAGTTGCTGGTGTTTCTTCTGCCACAGCGGCTGAAGATTTACGACCACCGCGACGAGTGCGTTTGGCGCGCTTCTCTTTGCCAGCATTAGGCTGATATGTTTCGTTGAAATCAACAAACTCGATCATGGCCGTCTCGGCGCCGTCGCCGCGACGGAAACCCATCTTGATTACACGTACATAACCACCCGGGCGATCACCTACTTTTTCAGCGATCGGGCCGAAAAGTTCAGTTACAGCGTCTTTGTTGGTGAGGTAAGAAAAGACGATACGACGCTGGTGCGTAGTATTTTCTTTTGCTTTAGTTACCAGTGGCTCGATATAAAGGCGCAGAGCCTTTGCCTTTGCCAACGTGGTTACAATACGCTTGTGCTCGATAAGTGCGATAGCCAGGTTGGCCAAAAGGGCGCGACGGTGAGAGGCCGTACGTCCGAGATTGTTAATTTTATCTCCGTGTCTCATGTGTGAAAGACCTGTATTGCAGGTGGTAGCACCGGGGCAGCCATGGGCGCTCGACAGTTACCACACTTGGTGAAAAAATGAATTATTCTTCTTCAAGTTTGTATTTGGCAAGATCCATTCCGAAGGTAAGATTCTTCTCCTGGAGAAGTTCCTCGATTTCAACGAGCGACTTCTTGCCGAAATTGCGGAATTTGAGCAGTTCGTGGGTGTCATAACGAACCAACTCAGCCAGCGTATTGATTTTGGCTGCCTTGAGGCAGTTATATGCGCGGACACTAAGATCGAGATCTTCCAGAGAAGTCTTGAGGAGTTTGCGCATATGAAGGATATGCTCATCAACCACGTTTTCTTCGCGGTTAGTGGGCGTATCGAACGTTATATTCTCGTCTGTGATCAGCATCAGGTGCTGAATCAGGATACGGCTTGCTTCGCGGATGGCATCTTCCGGATGAATAGTACCATCGGTTTTGATATCAATAACCAGACGCTCATAGTCAGTACGCTGACCTACACGGGTATTATCCACCTTGTAGGAAACATTCTTGATAGGCGTATAAATCGCGTCAATCGGAATAACACCGATAGCGACATCTTTGGGTGCGCCATCATCGGCTGGCTGATAACCACGTCCTTTAGTGACAGTGAACTCCATTTCAAGAGTTACAGAGGGCTCCATGCGACAGATCAGGAGCTCAGGGTTCATTACTTTGAACACATTGGTGAACTCTTCGATCTGGCCTGCACGGAATTCTTCACGGCCGCTGACAGTCAGGTAAATTTTTTCTGCAGCGCCTTTTTCATCCTGGATAACAGGCTTGATACGGACCTGCTTGAGATTGAGAACGATATCCACCACGTCTTCAACCACGCCGCGGATCGTCGCAAACTCATGGTCAACACCGCCGATGCGTACAGCGCTGATGGCATAACCTTCGAGAGAGGAGAGAAGAACGCGACGAAGCGAGTTACCCACCGTCTGGCCGAAACCCGGTTCCAGTGGCTTGAACTCGAAAGTGCCCTCGAAATCGGTTGCTTTCTGCAACAGGATTTTGTCAGGCTTTTGGAAATTGAGAATGCTCATATTGAACGCTCCGAGAGTGATTGGGTGGTAAAGAACAAATTTGTTTTCAGGCAGGGCACGAAGAAACCCGGGGAAGGGTTCGGCATATTACGCGAAAAGGGTTGACATTCAGAATGAACGCCAACCATATTCGCTTCAGCACTTCTTACTTAGAGTACAGCTCGACGATGAGCTGCTCGTTGATTTTTTCAGGAATCTGATCGCGCTGCGGATATGCGAGGAAAACACCTTTCATTTGGTCAGGGTTCCACTCAATCCAGCCAAACTGGCGTACATTGCTCGTCTTGGCACCAACGTTGGAAGTGATAATTTCCAGCGCTTTGGAGCGGCCGCGCACAGCTACGACGTCACCTGGCTTAAGGGTATAAGAAGGTATATTTACAACCTGTCCGTTTACCGTTACGTGGCGGTGGCCGACAAGCTGACGAGCACCCCTGCGTGTATTGGAGATACCCATACGATAAACAGTGTTATCGAGACGTGCCTCCAGCAACTGAAGGAGTACCTCACCTGTTACACCGTGACGGCGGGTTGCACTTTGGAAAGTTTTGCGGAACTGACGCTCCAGTACTCCATAAGTGTACTTGGCTTTTTGCTTTTCAGACAACTGCTGAGCATAGTTAGAAGCCTGCTTCTTCTTACGAGACAGTCCGTGTTGTCCGGGAGGATACTTCCTGCGCTCAAAAGCTTTATCGAAACCAAAGATTGGTTCGCCGAATGTACGGGCTTTTTTGGTAGTTGGACCAGTATAACGAGCCATTATGTTGAATGTGCTATTTTAAACCTTGAGTGAAGAAGATGGCATTAAACGCGACGGCGCTTTGGCGGACGACATCCGTTGTGAGGCATCGGCGTAACGTCTTTAATCAGAAGCACCTTGATGCCAGACTGATCCACTGCACGAATAGCAGCCTCGCGACCGGAACCGGGGCCTTTGACAAACACCTCGACAGAACGCAGACCTGCATCATAAGCGGTTTTAGCCGCATCGTTGGCAGCAACCTGTGCAGCATACGGCGTGTTCTTTTTGGAACCGCGGAAACCAGCTTTACCTGCAGAAGCCCAGGAAATCACTTCTCCCTGCTTGTTTGTGATAGAGATGATGAGGTTATTGAAAGACGCCTGGATGAAAACAAGACCCTCCGGCGATACTTTCACTTTGCGCTTGACAACCTTTTTGGATGCTCCTTTTGCCATTTTTTTGTTGCATTGTGAGCCGACAATTTCAGCCGGCCCTTGGCTTTTTATGAAAAGAGAACTGCCGCCCTGCGGCAGTTACCCATTATTACTTAGTCACTTTTTTCTTGTTGGCAACTGTCTTACGCTTGCCCTTGCGTGTGCGGGCATTCGTACGGGTACGCTGACCACGCAGGGGAAGACCCTTACGGTGACGCAAACCGCGATAACAACCAACATCCATCAGACGCTTGATGTTCAATTGAACCTCAGAACGCAGCTGACCTTCGGTCTTGTAATCATCAGCAATGATGCGGGATATCACCTTGATATTCTCATCATTCCAGTTTTCAACCTTGGTGTTCTCGTCAATTCCGGCTTTCTCCAGAATAGCGGACGCAGTTGAAGAGCCTATACCGTAAATGTAGGTCAGGCCAATAACCCCTCTTTTCTGACGGGGAAGATCAACTCCAGCAATACGTGCCATATATTGTGTTGATTTGTGTATTCAAAAATGTTGACATCGAAGCCGACTGCCACAGGTGATTACCCCTGCCGCTGTTTGAACTTCGGGTTCTTTTTGTTGATGACGTACAGTTTGCCTTTGCGGCGAACGATCTTGCAGTCCGCAGAACGCT
>JBEGNB010000212.1:0-5007 GCA_041182785.1 Bacteroidota bacterium | reverse complement strand
TGTCATAAGCTTCATAGACACTTTCCAGCAAGCCGGGTCCTGGTGCGGTGTGCACCCGAAATGCGGCCCCTCTGGTCAGATTAGTAATTTCATTTGCTTCCATGATATTTACTAGTTTTCTGTGTAAAATCTGCGTAAAACATCTGCGTGACATCTGCGCGAAAAACCATTTACCCGGCCCACCCGTCTCCTGTTTTCGATACTGAGACACCCAAAATAAATATGTTTTTTGACGCAAATAATTGATATGCAATATCTTATATTTTTTAAAAAAATGTGTCGAAAACTGGAGTTACATATTGGAGCTTGTTCAGGATTCTCCCGCCGGGTCAAAAACGGCTCGTTTTTCACCTTTTTTCAGTTGCGTAGCTCCGGCTATGCGCCTTTAAAAATGCAAAAACTGACAAAAAATCAGCCTGTTTTGCCACCGGCAGAGAATCCTGAACAAGCTATTAGACATTTTCAGAGAATATTGATACGAATTTGAAGACCGGACAAGGCTCCGGAACTGATCTTTGCACGGTCACTGTAACAGCAATCTGTATAGCAACCAACCACACTGGTGGAACAGCGTGGCTGCTGAAATTCACCGAATACCAACAACATCAATCAAACTGCAAGATAACTTTCCCTGAATGTCTGGGTCAACTTTCTATGAGCTGAGAGGTTGATTCGGACTTCCAGGGCAAATCCATTCTTTCGTGATTGAGATTGATTGAACAGAGTATTATTATGACGAGCATTGGGCTACTTCGCAATGGCGGGGTGGCCCTTGTCATTCGAGCCCGGCAGGGTTCAGACAATACCCGTCTCTCCTCCAAACCTTTCCTTCATCAGCTTGCTGAAGTAATGCGGCGTTTTGAAACCCACGGCGTAGCACACCTCTGCCATGGTTCCGAATGCCCTTGTTTCCATAAGATATCGGGCTCTGTTGAGTCGTATTTCGGTGAGATACTGATTGGGCGACATGCCCGTGCAGGCAACTACCTTGTTATGCAGGCTTCTTTTCGACATATTCAGTTGGTCTGCCAGGTCTGCCAGAAGGAAATTGGTATTGCTGATATTTTCGAGTACCAGTTTTTCCAGTTGTCTGATCCACTTCTCGTCGAAACGCGCGGACTGATCGGAATCGCTGTTACTGGCCTGTGCGGCCTTTCGGGTATCATACCGCCCGATCAGATTTCCGAGTCGCACGGTGAGTTCGTCCACCTGAAACGGTTTGGTCAGGTAATCATCCACGCCGAGCGTGAGCGCATGGAGGCGGTCGGGTGCGTCGGCGCGTGCGGTGAGCATGATGAACGGGATATCGAGGTATCGCTCTCTGACGGTCTGCAGCAGTTGCATTCCGTCCATTTCGGGCATCATGAGGTCTGACAGGATCAGATCAACGGTATTGTTTTCTAGTAAATTCAGGGCAATCTGTCCGTTTTCTGCGGTAATCAGGTTGTAATCGGGGCTCAGAATACTTTGAACATAATCGGACATGTCCCGGTCGTCTTCCACCAGCAAGACTGTTCTTTTTGCCGGGTTATGGGCCGCCGGGGCCTGCTGAAATTCGCTTGCCACCGAGAATGTTATTTCATTATCGTTCATTTCAGGGTCGGTATCGGGAGCCGGCTTCAGCGGACAGGACAGCGTGAATTTGCTTCCTGTACCAACAGTACTTTGTACCGATATGTCTCCCCCAAAGAGTTTCACATATTCCCTGCAGAGCGACAAGCCGATGCCGGCCCCTCCCTGAAGGGTACTTTCTGCATTGCGTGCCTGATAGTATCTGTCAAAGATATATGGCAGATCGTCGGGGTGAATTCCGGTGCCGGTATCCTTAACAGTCAGCACCAGATCGCCTTCACGCATATCCGTTTCCATGGTGATTGAACCACCGCCGGGTGTGAATTTAAGGGCATTATTGAGCAGATTATTGAGTATTTTCTCCCATTTCTGTTCGTCCATCATCAGTGCCAGATTATTCGGACAGTTGTACTTCAGTTTGAGGGCCACTCTCCGGTGTTCGGCGTACGGAAGGAATGAGGCCATAATACGAGCGAGAAACAGGTAAAGCTGAACGGGTTTCTCCGCCAGAACAAGTTTGTTAGCCTCCATTTTCGACAAGTCAAGCAACTCTTCAACCAGATTGAGGAGCCTGCCGGCATTTCGCTGGATTAAAAGCATCGAGTTGCGGTCTTTTTCGCTCAATCGGTCAGATTTGAGCAGGCTCTGCAAGGGTCCGAGAATAAGGGTGAGCGGAGTGCGCAATTCATGGGTAATATTGGTGAAAAACCGTGATTTCATCTCATCCAGGGAGCGTAATTCCCGGGCCTGATCCTCAATTATTTGTTTGTCGGACTCAATTTTCTGTGTTCTGTTCTGCACCTCCGCCTCGAGTTTCTGGTTGGCCTCCTTCAAGTTTCTGGCTCTCCAGTTGCCCGTCAGCCATGCGCCTGTGAGTAAAAGCAGGACAATAAAAGATAGAAACGGCCATGCAAGGTAAAAAGGCCTTTTCACCAGAATCGGGATGGTAATCTCGTTTTTCGACCAGGTATTTCCCTGCAAACTGTAGCGGATTTTCAGTTTGTATTCCCCGTAGGGCAGGTTGTGCAACCTGATTAGCGGTGATTCCTGTTGTATCCAGTTATCGCTGTATCCATCTATCTTCCAGGAGTACCTGATCTGATTGACGTCTTCATAGACAAGCGGCGACACCCGGATATCGAGATAATCATCTTCCGGGGTTACCATGACCGGGATACCTTCGTCCATCTCCCCGAGGTGGTTTATGTAGTTGCCGCTTTTAATCTGAAATGTACGGGCTTCCATCAGCCGCAGTGTGGGTGTATCATCGTCGGACAGCGGAATATCTTTCGGGTAAAAAGCGGTGATACCGTTCACACCTCCGAAAAACAGTCGCCCGTCAGCAGCCCGGTAATGTGACTGTGCATTGAATTCGCTGTCGGCAATACCATCGCGTTTGAAAAACACCCTGATTCGGCCCGAGTCTTTGTGCAGCCGCATTAATCCATAGTTGCTCGGGAGCCACAGGTAGCCCATGCCATCGTCATAAACGGCGTGTATATCATTATTGGAAAGTCCCTCCGATTCGGAATAGTTCTTTATAATTCCTTTTTCAACGGACCATCTGACAAGCCCCGCCCCGTTGGTTGCCAGCCAGAAGTCGCCGTTGGCATCTTCATACAGGTAGTTGATTCTGTCGTACCGCAAGTCGGTCCCGGGAGTCAGGTAATGCGCCAGTACGCTTCCCTGCTCGTCAATCAGGTACAGTCCGTTCGTTGTACATAACCATATTCCGCGATCGTTCCTGTACATGTAATACACGCCGGCGTTTAAAAACGGGGTTGGCTCAACGCTCCTGCTGGCGACATTGATTTTGTACAACCCGTTGGAAGTACCTGCCAGGATGCCCGTACTGCAGTGCAGAAAGGAGGTGACATCACTTAATCTGTTGAACGGATAAGTTGTCCGGCGTCTCCCGGGTTCTATAAAGGCGATTTTTCCACCATGACCACCCACCCAGAAGCCGTTCCCGTCGGGCATTAGAGCCAGTCCCTGTCCATCGCAAATATCATTTCTGGATACAGAAAGATTGTCGAGTTGTACGACGCAGTCGCCTTTGTAACTGTTTACATAGAGTTGGTTTCCGATTTGTGCCATCCCCCGAATACTCCGATCGAGGCTTTTGTCGGTCATCAGCGTTTTAAATCCGGTTGTTTTACTGGATGTAAGATGGATAATTTTGTAGAGATTGGCTGTCCACAACCCTCCATCGCGGTCAAAATAGAAATTGGAAGTCGGGCTGATTTCGGGAAATTCGCGATTCAGAATAACGGTTCCGCTTCCGTCACTTCTGCTGAGGTACAGGTCGGATTGATCCCGCCGCCAGGAATACCCGTTGCGATATGGAATACATTGAGATTGAGGTACCATATTTTCACTGGCCCACCTGAACACCGGCAATCTGTCGGTATGGTTAATGAATACCCTGCCAGCTTCGGCAGTCAGTTGTCTGAATGCCCGGTTATTATCTGCCTGATTAGTCCATAAATTCAATGTATTGTCGAGCCAGAAATATCGCACGTCTGAAATACTGTCGAGTCGGTCCCCGGTGCTGTTTTCCAGGTAGATGCGTTTGTTTTCCTGCGAAAAAATCCAGAATCCGCTTTTGGCAGGGCACCAGCCACCTCCGGTTCTCTGATTGTTTTTCTGTTGATAAACCTGTCGCCACTGGCCGTCGTACAGGTATCCGGCATCGAGGGTGCCCACCCATATCTTTCCTTCAATATTGTAAATATATATGTACTCATCGCGCATCGGAATTTCGACGGGCTGTTCCTGCCCCAGAAAATCGTGCAGGGGCACTACAGTTTCCGTTTTCGGATTCATCACATCAATGACGATCCGGCTGTTGCGGAAGCCCATGATCCAGATATTGCCATGCATATCTTCTGCCAGCCGGACTATTCTGGAGGAGCTCAGCTGGTATTTCCCCGGAGAGAACAACCGGAAACTGTAACCATCGAAGGACACCACGCCCAGAGAAGTGGCCATCCACATCAAGCCCCTGCTGTCCTGCAGGAAATGAACGGGATTGAAACGGGTCGTTCCGACGGTGTTGCTCCACTCGAATTTGATGAAATCCAGCTGCCCCGTTTCCTCCTGCGCGCGCAGGCCCGGGAAACAGCACAATGTGATTAAAACAGGATACACCCAACGATTCAGGGTTTGATTATTCAGCAGAAGCATGACGTATGTGTGATTGCTCGTATTCAACTGGACAAATGTACAATGCTGTACCTCAGTGACAGGGCAGCGACACCCGTTTCAGCCCCTCTACACCTCATTTTGCCTTTTTTTGAGCATTTTTTGCCTGATTTTTAGTGTCAATCCGGTTGACCTTTGCCCCTGTTATTCTGACTGAACAGACTGCCGTTATACTCGTCAGGCTTTCCGTCAGAGTCGGGTTCTCAACTATTATCAGTTAAACTGTTTTTC
>JBEGNB010000211.1:0-11302 GCA_041182785.1 Bacteroidota bacterium | reverse complement strand
GAGGAAGGGTGTATTTTCCGGGTGTTGACTTCTCCCGCTTCACACAGGAAGACAAATATGAAATCGAACGCGACATCAAGGAAGACTTCGATGCCGCCCTGGAAGGTATCAAACGTTTGCCCAAGGGTGCACGCCTCGGGGTTTATCTGGCTTACAAATATTACACCCAGCTGTTTTCCAAAATCAGGAGCGCACAGCCGCACCGGGTGGCTCAGGAGCGCATCCGCGTGTCAGACAAAAGGAAAATTTATCTGCTCTTCAGTTCTGCCGTAAGACATCAACTGAACTTTTTGTGATACCTTCGCGTGCAACACGCCCGAGGTGTAACATACATTCTCCGGACGTTGTCCTGCGCACATGACTCAGTACGAATCGCATCAGCGCAGTACCACGCGCTGATGCGATTTTTTTATTCTCCGGTAACAGTACCACTAAACTAAAGCAGTTATGAGGCTCCTCTTAGTTTTCACATTGATCCTGACATCTTTCTTTCTGACCGCTCAATCGGGTAAAGCCCTGTATCTGGACGGTCAAGGCGACTATATGACGGTAGCTCATCATGAAGACTTCAACATGGATATCGGGGAAAGTACGACCATTACATGCCGGGTGAAATGTAGCTCTGCGACAGATTTTTACCGGATTCTCTCGAAAAGAGGTGGCACTACAGGCTCCGCCCCCGGCTACGAGATGATAGTCAAGTCTGGTACCGGCGAATTTGGGATAAATCTTAGGAGTACCTCCGGCGTCAACGCAGGCCCACCGTTCGGGGTCAAGCCTGTCTGCGATGGTGAATGGCATCACCTGGCTATGGTAGTGGATGCTTCAGCGGGCAAATCAGCTATTTACGTGGATGGCGTACTCGACAAAACAGTCTCCAGCACAGCCATTGGCACCCAAAGCTTCAGCAATACGGTTAACCTGTACTTTGGCGCTTCATCCACCGGCACTTTCTTCTGGAACGGATGGATGGATGACGTGCGAATCTGGTCTTTGCCGATGGATGAGGCGATGATACTCGAAGACCTGGCGACAGCGGCTGTGGACGGCTCCGAATCCGGACTGATCGCAGCCTGGGATTTTGAAGATGTGCAGGGAGTAACTGTGGCAGAAATCGGCGGACAGCATCCCGGAACACTCTCCGGAAACGCACAGGCACTTGACCCGTCCGCTCTGAATATGACCGTCACCGGAATCACCCCTGTGCATCCGGATATTCCCTGTGGAAGAGGCAATACTGCCGAGCGACTGGCAGCCATGAATGTAAAGACGGTTGGCGACAACAACCCGCTCCAGTTAACAGAAATAAAGTTCAGACTCAATGCTCCAGGGGTAGCCCTCAACCTGACCAACTTCAGGCTGTGGTCGGCCGGAAGTCAACAGCGCCTGAATATGGCCACAGCAACAGATCTGGGAGCAGGCATACTCGCTCAGGATATTGTTTCATTCAGTTTCACGAAGAGCCTGGCAACGGGCGACAATTTCTACTGGCTGACTGCTGACATCAGTGCCAACGCACCCGAAGGACTTGCCGTGGGTGCTCAGCCGGTATCCTTTACAGTCGGCGGACAGGAGCAAACTGTACCCCCGGCATCCTCCATACCCACAAGGACCGTGCTGCTAGAACACCAGTACCTGTTTTCGGGGGGTGATTACGGCTCTGCTTCCTACCGGATACCTGCTATCGTATCGCGCGGACAGCGTGTAGTGGCCGTTGCAGATGCCCGGATCAACAATAACGGAGATTTGCCCAACAATATTGACATCATAGCCCGCCACAGCGATGATATGGGTCACACCTGGTCCGACCCGGTCATCATCGCGGATTTAGGGAACTCGGGCGCCAGTGATCCAGCCATTGTATATGACCGCATTACCGGCGACCTGATTTGTATGTTCGCTTCTCACAACGGATTGTTCGCTTCCACCCCTTCCAATAAAATCAGGTTTCAGGTCAGCAGAAGCTCCGATTTGGGAAATACCTGGACTACTCCCCAGGAGCACTCTGCAGAAATTTATTTGCCGGGCTGGTATGCAGCCTGGGTAGCCTCAGGCAGTGCACATCAATTGCCCGGCGGGCGCATCGTGGCAGCAATCGGAGTACGTCAGAATTCGGGGAATACCATCAGCAACTTCATGATTTACAGCGACGACAGCGGGAATACCTGGCAAACATCACCCGGACAGGCATCCCCGACGGGAGATGAAGCAAAAATAGTATCGCTGGACAATAATGACCTGCTAATGGCCATCCGCTCCCCGGGCACACGCAAGGTCACGCGCTCGCACGATGGCGGTGCAAGTTGGGATACACCGGTTGCACAACCGGAACTGGTTGAACCAGGGGTAAACGGCGATCTGATTCGTTATACCTCCATAAAAAACGGGTTTGAGAAGAGCAGACTCCTCTTTTCGGTGCCAAATAATGCCTCCTCACGCCGAAACCTGACCATATTTGTCAGTTACGACGAAGGAGACTCCTGGCCTCTCAAAAAAGTAATCTGCCCGGGCCCGTCGGCCTACTCAGCCCTCACTACATTCGATGACGGCAGTATCGGTATCTTCTACGAGAACGGAGAATATGAAAATTACCAGCTCTGTTTCGCCCGATTCAGTCTCGACTGGCTGAGCAGCGGTACAGATACCTGGTCGGCAGCATCTGCCAGTAATGAACCCGCAGCTTTCACAGGATTCAGTGTGGCACCCAATCCGGCAAAGGGCAATGTCAGTGTAACCATACCGCCCATACCCGGCGAGAAAGTATGGGTTGAAATACTCGACTATTCCGGAAAGCTGGTCAAAACACTCTTTGAACCGACCATCATCACAGAAACTCAGGTAATCAACTGGGACTCCATACGAATGCTGCCCGGCACCTACTTTGTCCGGATGAGTTCTTCAAAGGGAGTAGCCACCCGCAAGGCGATTCTTTGTGAGTAGAACAGCAGATATCGGGTTAATCCGGGATTTTATTTACTATCCAATACAAGTCAGTTATGAGAAATCTGGTTCTTGCTATTCTTAATCTATTGTCATTCTGCCTTAGCGGACAGTCGGGTAAAGCGCTCTGCCTCGATGGTTCGGGTGATTTCATGAGGGTACCACATCATCATGATTTTAACATTGATATGGCAGAAAGCATGTCAATAACATGCTGGATAAAAGGTAATACTCCCACTAGTTCACCCCGGATTATTTCCAAAAGTGCTATAGTCGCCACTTATCCCCCGGGCTATGAAATATGGATAAGACCACCTGGCGGCGAAATGGGCATGTGGCTGGCAACCTTGTCTGTACCGACTGTTGCACCCCCTCCCGGAACAAAAAATTTATGTGATGGCAACTGGCATCATCTGGCCATGGTAGTGGATGCTGCTGAAGGTCGGTCGAGTATATACGTTGACGGGGCGCTGGAGAGTACGACTACTTCTCCGATAATAGGAACACAAAGTTTTGGAAACAATCTGAATCTGGATATTGGAGCCTCTTCAATCGGCTCCCACTCCTGGAAAGGTTGGATAGACGAGGTACGTTTTTGGTCTTTTCCACTGGATGAAGTCATGATACAGGCAGACATGACATCTGCAGTTGATAGTACAGATGCCGGCCTGATTGCAGCCTGGACTTTTGAGGAGGTACAGGGCTCGTCAGTCGTGGAAGTGCTCGGACAACATCCGGGTACACTTGATGGCGATGCGCGGGTACTTGATCAGACTGCCAATATGACGGTTACTCAAATCATCCGTGTTCATCCGGACGACCCCTGCGGCAGAGGCAATAAAGATGAGCGGCTAGTTTCAGTTAATCTGAAGGCTTTTTGTGACAATAATCCGCTGCAATTGACGAATATTAAATTCAGCATTAACTCCCCGGAGGCTGCTGATAACCTGACAAATTTCAGATTATGGTCGTCCGGCCCAAATGAACTGCTGGATATGTCAACGGCAGAGGACCTCGGAGAAGGCGCACTTGTGCAGGATGTTGTTTCGTTCAGTCTGTCGAAGAACCTGGAGGTGAGTGACAATATCTTCTGGCTAACTGCCAACATCCGTAACGATGCACCGGAGGGTCTTTTAATCGGGGCCCAGCCGGTGGCCTTCACTGCCAATGGACTGGAACGAACGTTACAGCCAGAGACTTCCATAAACACCCGTACCGTTCTGCTTGAGCATAAAAACCTGTTTTCAAACGGTGACTTCGGCTATAAATTTTACCGTATTCCTGCCATACTTTCTCAGGGGAAGAACGTTGTAGCCGTAGCAGATGCTCAGAGAAACAGTAATAACGATCTCCCCAACGAAATTAATATCCTGGCCCGTACGAGCCTGGATATGGGTCAGACCTGGTCTGCGCCGGTAATAGTATCCAATTGGGTCCCGCGCAATAGTAATGCGGCACTTTCATACAACCGTATCACCGGCAAATTACTATGTATGTACTCACATGACCGCGCACTATTCGACTCCCATCCATCTGACAGGACAGAATTTTGGGTTAGTGAGAGTCTGGATATGGGCCGATCCTGGAGTTACAACCCTGAAGAATATACATCCTACATTTATGAGTGGGGATGGTACGGATCACGGATTACTTCGGGCAACGCACATCAACTGGACAACGGTGATATCGTTGCTGCCATTGAAGTTCGTGAAAACAGCTCCAATACCGTCAGTAATTACATGATCCGGAGCGTGGGAAACGGTATATATTGGGAAATTTTACCCGGACGGGCAAGTCCTGCAGGTGGTGAGGCAAAACTGGTTTCGCTCGATAATAACGATCTGATCATGTCCATCAGCTCTCCCGGAGGACGCAAATTTACAAGATCTCACGACGGCGGGGCAACCTGGGATAGCCCGGCATTACAACCCGAGCTGGTTGAGCCGGGCGTAAACGGCGACCTGATACGCTACACCTCCGTAAAAAAAGGTTATGACAAAAGCAGACTCCTCACTTCGCTTCCAGACAATGCCACTTCGAACCGGAATCTGACCGTATTTATCAGTTACGACGAGGGTAACTCCTGGCCAGTCAAAAAAGTAATATGCCCGGGCCCGTCAGCCGTCTCCTCGCTCACAACGTTCGAAGACGGCAGCATCGGAATCTTCTATGAAAACCGGGAAGTTCTGCAAAACCGGCTTTGTTTCGCCCGCTTCAGTCTTGACTGGTTGAGTAGCGGAACAGACACCTGGTCACAGCCCTTATCCGGCACAGAACCCGAAGTCTTCGACGGATTCAGTGTTTCGCCTGTTCCATCCAGCGGTAATATCAGTATAACCCTGCCTCCGGTTCCAGGGGAAGAGATGCGGATTGAGATGCTTGACTATTCTGGAAAGACAGTTAAAACGCAACTTGAAAAGACTGGCACTGAAATACACGTTGTCAATTGGAATACAGCATTTTTACCACCCGGAAGCTACTTTGTCAGATTGACTACTTCAAAAGGAGTAGCCACCCGCAAAGCAATACTGTGCAAGTAGAACGGCAAAATGCAGCGTGTAACAGAAGTTACCAAACCGGTTTATAAAAGTTGCCGAACTTTGCCGCACAAACATTGAATCTCGACACATGGAAAGAACATACTGGCAGATTTTTCAGGACAATTTCTTTGGTTATGCCAACTACCTTTGGCATGAAGTGCTCAATCCGCACTGGGGTAACTATTTCTACTGGCTGATTGCCATTTCACTGGCAGTATATGCGCTTGAAATGCTATTCCCGTGGAGAAAAGATCAGCCCAAAGTACGTACCGACTTCTGGATTGACGTGTTTTACATGTTTTTCAATTTTTTCCTGTTCGGCCTGATCGGATACAATGCACTATCCGAGGTTTTTGTCACAGCCTTCAACCACTTCCTTCAGAATACTTTCGGAATACGGAATCTGGTGGCGCTTAATGTGGCATCCTGGCCTCACTGGGCCCAGCTGCTTACGCTGTTCATTGCCCGTGATTTTATTCAGTGGAATATACACCGACTGCTTCACAGGGTACCATTCCTGTGGGAAGTGCACAAAGTACACCATTCAGTGCGGGAAATGGGCTTTTCCGCGCACCTGCGATACCACTTCGGCGAAACGCTTGTTTACCGCACACTTGAGTATATTCCGCTGGCCATGGTCGGTTTTGGTATTTCAGATTTCATCCTGGTACACCTGTTTGCCCTCACCATCGGACATCTCAACCACGCCAATATCTACCTGCCACTGGGTCCGCTGCGGTATATTTTCAACAGTCCACAGATGCACATCTGGCACCATGCAGAGAAACTGCCGAAGGGCAGCTTTGGAGTCAACTATGGCATCTCGCTCAGCATCTGGGATTACCTTTTCGGAACGGTCTGGATGCCTTCTGATGGCCGCGATGTGGCGCTTGGATTCGAACATATTGAGAAATATCCAACCACTTTCTGGGGGCACCTGATGGCTCCGTTCAAGCGAGCCAAAGCCTGAATAGAATTATATCCACCCTCATACGGGGGCGCTTCACGCAGCTGGAGCGCCCCCGTGCGCGTTTTCACATTACATAGTGTACCTTTGCCTGACGGATCAGAAAAATATGAAAGACTCAATCATAGAGCCCGGACTACTCCGGCGACTGAAAGAAGAAAATGAAGTAAAAGTGGTGCCCCCCGGCGAGGTCATCGTCAAATTTCAATCATATATCAGGAGTATCCCTATCATACTAAGAGGCCACGTCAAGGTAACCGGAGAGGATGACAATGGCAACGAGATTATGTTGTATTACCTCGAACCAGGCGACAGTTGCGTGATGTCGGTACTAGGCGCACTCAATAATACCACATCCCGGATCAAGGCCGAAACGGTAGAGGAGACAGAAATACTCTTCGTACGCCCCGAGCGCGCGGCCGCCCTCGTGCGCGAGCAACCAGCATGGGCCGAGTATATTTTCAAACTATACCAGAACCGGTTTGAAGAACTGCTCGATGTAGTCACAAGGGTCAATTTCAAAAAACTGGACGACCGTATCCTGGATTTGCTCCGCCAAAAATCGCGGATATTCAGTTCCACCATGATACCCGTGACCCACCAGGAAATAGCTGACGAGATCGGTAGCCCGCGTGAAGCAGTTTCGAGAGTACTCAAAAAACTGGAAAATGATGGCGCCTTGAAACTGTACAGGGGCAAAATCAAGTTGCTGCGGGCAGGGTGACGACAATCAATGCAGTATGTAACAAATGTAACCAAATCGGCTTAAGTACGGTACCGACCTTTGTATCATCAAATCAGCAACGACAGAATGATATGAAAGTCGAACAAATTTCTACCCTGCTGTAAAACTACGGCATAACTCATTGTCAAGTTAGTAATGCTGTTTCGAATGGCGCCGCTGTTGGTTGAAATGATCAGGCGGCGCCGGAAGCGGCGATACATCATAAATACATTCCATCACTTTTCAAAAACGGACAAAACCATGTTCAATCTTCTCAAGGGTCTGCTGAACAGCGCACCAGCTACAGACTTCAAAGAACTCGTCAAAAACGGAGCTATCATTGTAGATGTACGCACACCGGGTGAATTCAGAACCGGCCATATCAAGGGATCTGTTAATATCCCGCTCGATGTTTTAGCTACACAGACAGCCAGTCTGGCAAAAAAGGGTGTACCAGTCATTACCTGCTGTCGCAGCGGCGGCAGAAGCGGTGCCGCAATCGGCATCCTGAAAAGTGCCGGAATAGAGGCATTCAACGGCGGTCCGTGGGATTCTCTCCAGGCTCAGATATAATCAATGTATTGATTTTCAATGCATTGAAACGGCTTTTGAGTTGCAGCTTGTCAAGAGCTTCTCAAAAGCCGTTTTCTTCATATATATATGTCTTGCCCTGTGTTGACAGCGGCCTGCTGTCGGTTCGGAAAGGGTATGCCGGCAGGCCTTGTGTATTGTACAGACTGATTTCTCCCGGGTTGTCGGCCCAGGCGTAACGCACGTCCAGTAGTTTTTTCACGGCGGGTGAGAAAGCCACCACTTTACCATTTTCCACGTAGGCTACTGCCCAGTGAAATATCCCGTCGGCACCTGCGACGGTAAAGCCGCGCACGAATCCGAATTTGTCGCGGGAAACCAGGTCTTTCTGATCGAAGGTTATAATCATTCGAACACCACTGCGCTTGGCACGCCTGAATACAGGGCCAGCATGCACCAGTTCCTCATCGTAGGCTATTTTTCTGGCAGCGAGTGCCAGCCGGGCACCCACCTCCTGTTTCCTCTTCGGGTGTATATCATTGGCATCACCCAAATCTATGGCCGATGCGACGGCTGTATTCGGCAGGGACAGTGCCTGCATCTGGGCGGAACGTAGTTCGGCCCACTCACTCTCGTTCGGGACAGTCTGCTCCGGATAATAATTGGCAAGTTGAACCACCAGAAATGGAAAATCGCCTTGTGACCAGCCACGCCGCCAGTCAGTAATCATGGCGGGTAGCAGCGACTCGTATTCTTGTGCATGCGCCACGTTTGACTCACCCTGATACCATATAGCCCCCCGGATGGCGTAAGGTTGCAGTGGTGCAATATTCGCATTGTATAACAGCGTGGGATGGGTAAAAAAGCTTCCATTGGGAACAACCGGTTTGGGAAAATTGGCCGAATCAATTCGAACGCCCGGTTTATATTTCCATGTTCCTGTCAGTACAGGATTCCCCCAGAAAGCATTGGTGTACATTCCCCCTTTACCACCGGTATCAAATACCCTGACTACCAGAATATTGCCTTTCGGCCGGAGGATGTTGGCCTTGAAGAAGTAATTTCGCCAGTTTCTTCCACCAAAAGACTCACCTATTCGCACACCATTTACCCAGGCAATATCATAATCATCAATCTGGTTCAGGGCAATATTGAAGTCTTCGGAACTAAATCCAGCCGGCAGATCAAACTCTTTCCTGAACCACACTGATCCGTCGTAGTCAGGAAGTCCGGCATCTTCCCAAAGCGCCGGAATCAGTATCTCCTTCCAGTCGGAGATATCGGTGGAGGGGTCCTGCCAGTTCCCCTTAATCCCCGGATCATTTTTAAAGTACCACGCAGTATCCCATGTTTGCCGGTAAACGGTCAATTCGGCATTCAGTTGCTCATAATTCTTGCCGGGAAGCGTCATCTGATCCACCAGTTCAGTGTATGCAGGAAACGGCCTGAGGGCCCCTGCACTCATCCATGTCTCAATGGATGTAGCACCCAGACAGCTTGTAATCAGACCTACCGGAACTTTGAAATGTTCATACAGCTCCCTGCCGAAGAAATAGGCAGTTGCAGAAAAGCCGGTCACACTGGCCGGTGACGCAGCAGTCCATCCACCTCCTTTGACATCCTTCCGTGGCAGATAGTCTGTATCAACGAATACATTGAAGAGCCTGAGTTCGGGCAGGTTATCGAGCAGTGAGTCGGGTCTGACACCAAATTCACCTACAGTCCACTGCATATTGGACTGGCCACTGCAGAGCCATACTTCACCAAAAAGGACATCTTTGACGGTGATGACATTCCTGCCGGATATGACCAGTTCATAAGGTCCGCCAGCAGACATTGGCTCCAGCATTACTTTCCATTCACCGCGACTGTCGGCTGTAGTCTGTACTGTTTTACCGGCTACCTGTACCTTCACCGACTCACCGGGATCTCCCCAACCCCATACAGGCACACGCGTGTCGCGCTGCATCACCATCCTGTCGCAAAACAACCGGGGGAGTGAAACAGCCCGTAAATTGGGCAGAAATGAAGTAAAAATGGTTAAAAAACCCATTAACCTGATCAAAAAAACTCCTCGGTGGTTCATCGCTGCAACCGGTTTGAAATAATCAAAAAATAGTATGTGCAAACATAGTTGTTTTTTTGGTTGACAGTCATATTTTTGTCGCATCAGTGTGACGGGATAGGGTATTAGGTGATGGATATTGGGTTATTTTATACCTGATTCCCTCTTAAAATTCCACCAGGATTACCCCTCACCCTGTACCCCTCACCCTATACCCTTAAAAAAAAACTCATGCACAAAAAAAGCACGTTCATTCAAATCACCTCGCTGTTCACGCTGATGCTCGTTTCTTCGTGCAGTCCGCGACAACATGAGGCTATCGTTCCCACGGCCAGTGGCCCGCAGATATCCAGGTCAACGGGAGCACCCGAATGGGACAAATTGTTGTACCGTAACAATGGCTGGTTTGGTGGCGACGGAATATTTGCCGTTCCACTGAACGGTGCCGAGTACGTTCCGGCGACCGATAAAACAAAAACGCTGTTCATTTTCAGTGATTCAGTGGTGGCCGACTCCATAGGTGAAACAATCCGACGGAAGGATTTTACCATGGTGCACAACTGCGTGGCTTATCTGGATGGCAGCGAACCGGATTCAGACAAGTTCAGTTTCTTTATCAACAAGGATGAGAAAGGCAATCCGACCTCGCTCTTTGTTCCCAATACGCCGCATGCAGGTCCGAAAGACTATTACTGGATGGGTGACGGCTTTGTGAACGTGGAAATGGATAGTACGCTTTACATCTTTGCTTATCCCGTTAAGGATACTATCATTCCGGGCTCTTTCTTTGAATTCGATCAGCTGGGGGTAAACCTGATTGCCATACCCAAAGGCAGCAAGCCACCCTTTAAAGAACAGCGCCAGCTCGAAACGCCGTTTTACTTTCCGCTGGAAGACTGGAAAAAGGTAACGATGGGAAGCGGCATTGTCGTGAATACTTCCTGGGCCGGCGCACCCAATCCGGATGGATACATATACATACTTGGTGTGGGTGGACTTGACAATGGACTGGTTGTGGCACGAGTGAAGCCAAAAGAGTTTGAACAGTTTGGCAAGTGGGAATTTTCCAGTGGCACCGAATGGACAACCGATTACCGTAAGGCTCGCCCAGTCACCCGAATGATGTCGAATGAACTGAGTATGAGTCCCATGCCCGATGGCAGGTTTGTACTCGCTCATCAGGTATCCGGAATCGAAAACGAAGTGGGAATACAGATTTCAAAACACCCGGCAGGTCCGTTCTTTCCCATGCACAAGGTCTGGACATGCCGCGAATGGGAGCAGGATCTGGATTACTTCAGCTACAACGCCAAAGGTTTTCCGCACCTCTCCAAACCCGGAGAACTGCTAATTTCCTACAACGTCAATTCTTTCGATTTCTGGACGGATATCCTGCGCGAGCCGCGACTTTGCAGGCCCCGATTTTTCCGCGTGAAATTGTAACACCCTGCGATTATTGCCCCGTACAGACGCGATTCATCGCGTCTAACTGCGGGCATTCATTTATTGGGGGGTTAGACGCGATGAATCGCGTC
>JBEGNB010000210.1:0-3545 GCA_041182785.1 Bacteroidota bacterium | reverse complement strand
CCCGTTACTTGTGTAAGCAGGGTCGCAGGTGCATCGAGTGCTTTGGCATTCCCCCTCGGCATCGGATTCACCGGAGAGTGCGCCGCCAGGTATTCCTTCATCATCTGGTGAAGGGTATAATTCTGTGTTACACCATCAGTCACCTTCGGAATTCTGCAAAGCATGGTGGGCGGATCTCCATCGCGCTCACAGGCCGCCAGGGAGTAAATACGCGACGGTTCGAGTGGCTTTCCACCTGCAAGCACGCTTTTTACTCTTTGCCCCGGTTCTCCGAAAGCATTAAATGTGACCTCCATCCCCTTGAACTTGACGAGCCAGCCGCCAAAGCGTTTGGAAGCGTCTTTGGCAAACACGTTATTCAGCTCCTTCTCCAGCCACTTCATAATTTCTTCCCCACTCGCCCTGGCTGTTCTGATATTCGAATCTACCGGCAACATATCATAAAGGTAAGACTCGGTTATCGGAATATTTCCCGTGTGATCGGGAGTGCTGCGGGGCGGACAAAATCTGAAGCCGTTTGAAAGCACTATTTCCTGTCCGGTTTTCCAGGCCAACGCATCGAGAATCATGGTGTCTATGGTATTTTCCACCACAAAATACCGGTATAATGGTATTTTACTGTAGCCAATCACCCGTTCAATATCTGCCTTGAAAGGCGCCTCCAGCTCCGTTATCATCGCCGAAACCTCCCTGTCGGGTTTTACCGAGGCCTGACTCACCTCCAGTAACTCGTATTTCTCCCCGGTGATTTTACCGTTCTCTACCATCAGATCGAGGCGACCGATAAATGAGCCGAACGCCCCGGGCTCCACTACTTTGGCATACTTGCATTGTATGGGTTCGCGCACACGCTCGTGTGTGTCACCGCCAAAGATGTAATTGACACCTTCACATTCGGGCAAATTGGCCAGGGCAATCTGCTGCGAAAGTCCCAGGTGCGACAAGATGATAATGAAATCGCACTGCTCCTGTTCTTTCAGAACGCTGACATAGTATTTCAGGTTTTCCTCCGGTTTGGTGTAGATAATCCCTTTGGAATAGTTCGGCGACTGTCGCAAGGGAACCAGCGGATCCGTGTAACCCAGAAAACCAATCTTGACACCGAGCTTCGACCACACCTGATAGGGCGGGAAAACGAGTTCTCCTTTCTTCCCGTCGCCCGCATCGTGGTACATATTGGCGCATACCTTGGGGGCCTGCAGTCCGCCCAGTAACTTCTGCATGTTATCCTTGTAATAGACCACTTCCCAGTTTCCGGGGGTATACAGATCATAGCCAAGGCTGTCCAGTATGGGCATCATGGCCTTGCCGGTGGTTTTGATAGACAACTCGCTGCCCTGGAACATATCACCGGTATCAATGATGAAAGTATTCGGGTTTTCCTTTCTGATCTTTTTGAAAAGAGAGGCGATGTAGGCGTATCCGGCAGTTTTTCTGAACACAGCCTTGTCATTTTCCCAGAACAGTTCATCATGGGGATGAATCTGGCAATGCACATCAGTAGTCTGAAGCAGAGTTAGAACGCCCTTGTCAGGTGAAACAGCTTCTGAAACGGCCGGGGTTCCGGCTGCCTTGCCGGCAACCGCATCTGCGCTCTCCGAGGCATTAAGGGCAATGGGAGCAACACCGGCGCCCAATCCCGCAAGCAAACTGTTGCGCAGGAACTTTCGCCTGTTTGAATTTTTCATAAAATGGAAGTTGAAGTTTCAGGAGTGTTATTTCTTCTTGTAAAAAGCCACAATGGGCCTGAACGGACCGTACTTGTGCTGTGCCTCCGGAAAGGAATCGCGGTATGGACCAAATGGATGGTCGTAAGGTTTTTTACTGATATCCGGCCAGTCGGTAGCAAGGAAAGGATGCTCCGGCCTCGGCTGGGCGTTGATATATGCCGCCACATCCCAGGCTTCTTCATCGGTAAGCTGCGGATTGTCGTAGGTGGCACCGAAGGGCATATTGGCTTTCACATAACCGGCTAAACGCGACATCCTGAATAGTCCGGCACCCTGATTATAGCTTTTTTCACCCCACAGTGGCGGATATTCGCGCGTTCCGTCGGGCGGAATGGGGAGCCCCTGTCCATCGGCGCCATGACAGGAGGCACACTTGTTCACATATACCTCGCGGCCAAGTTCCGGACTGGCCGGACGGTCCAGAAACGGCACCTCCGGCAGACCTGTACCCCGGGGTTTTGCATCTTTTGGCACACCGGTTCCGAGCCACCGCATGTAGGCAACAATTGCTCTCATTTCCCGACTGGTGGTGTCGAGCGGCTGCCCGTTCAGGCTGCGCTGAAAGCAGTCGTTGATACGCTTGGGTATTGTTTCGAGTGAGCCTGAGCGCGCCCTGTGCTGTGGATAGGTGCTGGCTACCGCGAAGTAATTATTGCCATAAGGGCGGCTACCGGCATCCAGATGGCAACTCTGACAATTCAGGTCGTTAATCGCGTCGGGTCTGACAAGCCCTGAAGGCCCGAAATAGTCCTGTGTACGCGCAATCAAGTCGCGACCGTAAGCAATCAGACCGGCCTCATCATCTGTTTCTGCCAGGGATATATGGGGTGCTTTCCAGACTGTTTCCGGATTATATACCGGCCAGACTGCTGCTCTGATTGCCTCAGACGCTCTGTTGCGTTCATTCAGCAGATGGCCGGCGGCCACAACTGATACAGTAACCAGTAGCAGAATACCGAACCACAGGCTTTTCCGTAACCAGTTCAGGTGCGAAATCTGGCGCTTCAATAATTCATTGGATCGAAGAACTGCAGTGAAACCGTCCAGATTGCTGCTCATGACGATCAGTCCGGCCAAAACAGCTGCCAGAGCAAGCCAGACCACTGAATAAACGAACAGAGAATCCATTGTTTTACTGAACAGTTTTTTTGCCCTTAGACTTCCAGTCGTTCATTCCGCCTGAATAGTCATAGACTTTGGAGAAACCCATTTTGCTCATTTTGGCAGCTGCCTGCGGACTGCGACCGCCGGCGGCACAATAAACGACTACCGGTTTGCTTTTGTCGAGACGGGCAATTTGTGTATCAAAGTCCTGTGCGTAAAAGTTGATGGCACGAGCCCCCTGAATCATACCGGTTCGCTTGATTTCCTCCGGTGTACGCAAGTCTATCAGCTGGACTGTGGCATCTTTCTTAATCATAGCCTCTGTCTGATCGGCTGTAAGGGTTGACTGAGCATTACCTGTACAGGCAACTCCGTTCAGCAGAATGAGAACAAAGACAAACTGAAATAACTTTTTCATGATTATGCGATTGTGTGATTCAAGGAGAATCAGTGTTAATTATTGAGAAGGTATCCGTCAGTTCCGGTTTTTATTTAGTGAGGCAGCTTGTCTCTGAGGTAACCATATACCCAGGTTCCCGCAAGTGCACTAAGAAATGTGACGATAATTACGAGCCCTCCGGTACCAACCTGAGCAAACAACGGTCCGGGACAAGCACCCGTCAGGGCCCAGCCAAACCCGAATAGCAAGCCGCCATAAATCTGGCCGCGACTGAAGGTCTTGGACTGGAATGTAACGGGTTCGCCATAAAT
>JBEGNB010000209.1:0-10622 GCA_041182785.1 Bacteroidota bacterium | reverse complement strand
AGTTGTAACAGTTGGCGCGGGCGGTTCCTTTTTCAGTACGGGCCGTGCGAGTTTGTCTGCCTCTTTTTTGATAGCCAGGTCTTTCTGGAACTCCTTTTGGAGAACCAGCAGCATTTCATCGCTGATGTCGGCAGTAGGTTTTTCCTCAACACCGTGAAATCCCTTGTTATGAAGGGTTTCCACGATGGTGTGCAGACCAACGTTAAATTCCTTTGCTACCTTGATGAGTTTAGTTGCCATGCAGTGTTTTTTCCTGCTTTATTGAAAATTTTTTGAATTAAGCGCCAGCGGGACAACGCCAGTTTCTCCACTGAAAAAAGTAACGTTTAGAAGGCTTTTGTTTTTGGTTAGTGACAAAACAGAGTGCAAAAGTACATAAAAAAATTCGATGACTTTTGGACTATATTTCTCATTTCCCTTCCTCGAATTCTTCCGCGAGAATACGGTGAACGTCTTTGATAGTTTCCTCTTCCAGATCGGTACGACGAACGAGCTCCTCAATGCTCAGTTCGAGCACTTGTCGGGCCGTATCGCAACCGATATTCTTGAGTGCTTCGATTACCCATGGCTCGATTGCATCTCCGAATTCCTCCAGATCAACGTCATCTACTTCATACTCCGCCTGATTGCGATAAACGTCAATTTCGTATCCGGTGAGTCGGGTGGCCAGTTTGATATTGCTTCCGGCCTTGCCTATGGCGAGGCTCACCTGGTCGGCATCGAGATAAACATTGGCTCGCTTGCGTTCCTGGTCTATATCAATAGAGGTGATTTTAGCGGGTGTCAAACTTCTTTGTATGTACAGCGACAGGTTTGTCGTGTAGTTGATAATGTCAATGTTTTCATTGCGCAGTTCGCGTACGATACCGTGGATACGGCTTCCCTTCATACCTACGCAGGCGCCGACCGGATCAATACGTTCGTCGTGGCTTTCGACAGACACCTTGGCGCGTTCGCCCGGCAGGCGGACGATATTCTTGATTTCAATCACGCCATCTTCAATTTCGGGCACTTCAGCCTCCAGCAACTTTGCCAGGAAAGCCGGATCGGTACGGCTGATCATAACATAAGGTGCGTTATTGCGCATCTCAACCTTGCTGATGATACCCTTGACCACATCGCCCTTGTGGTAGCGGTCATTTCTTATGAGTTCGGTGTAGGGAAGTACCAGTTCGTTGTTGGTTGCATCGTCGAGTACGAGTATTTCGCGTTTTACAACCTGACTGACCTCTCCGATAACAACTTCACCAATCCGTTCAGAGTATTTGCGGAAAATTTCATCTTTCTCCAGCTCCATGATCCTGGACACGAGTGTCTGTCGGGCGGCCATGATTGCCCTTCTACCGAAATCTTCGATGGAAAGTTGCTCATAGCACTCGTCGGCGATATCAACACTCTCGTCAATTGCGTGTGCCTCGGATATACTGACCTGTGCCAGTTCATTGGTAACCTCGCCGTCAGGCACAACCTCCCGTACACGCCATATTTCAAGGTCGCCGGTATTGGTGTTAACGATTACGTCGAAGTTATCGTCAGTACCGTATTTTTTCTTAATCAGGGTGCGGAACACGTCCTCCAGTACGCGCACCATGGTTGGGCGGTCAATATTCTTCCCGGTTTTAAACTCGGAGAATACATCTACTAAGTTGACCATTTCCTTTTATGGTTTGAGTTGAACGAATGAATATTTCAGAAATCAAGCTTGATTACCGCTTTTGCGATTTTGTCGTAAGGAATTGCTGTTTCCACCAGCACTTCCGTTTTTTTCTTTTCCACCTTCTCGACAACAGTATTTACCAGAATAACCTGCTTGTCGTCTGCAGACAGTATCTTTCCGGTTATCGGCTGCTCCTGATCAGTTACAGTTACAGAAAGTAATCTCCCGGCGTTACTGGCATACTGCCTTGGAAATTTGAGCGGACGCCCGATGCCCGGGCTGCTTACCTCCAGCACATATTTTTCTCCAAGCCAGCCATTTTCATCGAGAATATGCTCCAGATAACGGCTTATCTTCTGACACTTCTCGAAGGTAAATCCACTGTCGCTATCAATAAAAACACACAATTTTTTGGAAGGCGACAACTCAATATCCACTGTGAAGCAGTCTGAAAAGGCCTCATCGGAAGTGTACTTCTCTTCCAGCAATTTTTCAATGCGATCTGTCATTTCCATCGTAAATCAGCAGGTAGCAGGGTAGCTTATAAACGAAAGAGGGAACTTGCGGGTTCCCTCTTTCGTTAAAGTTCCATGCTTTCAGGGCGCAAAGTTAATACAATTTGCTGAAACGCATCGAAAAACATGAAATATTTTGGAATTAAACACAAAAAAAACAGGGCACTGACCAGATACTGGTAGCACCCTGTATAACCCCAAAAAACCAAATGAAAACTTCTTATGTAAAACGCCGTGGCGAGTACTTGCTTTTCAAGTCTTGAGAATTGCTTTTGCTTTTCTCTTGACGTCACAAAGATACGCGCCATTTGATAATTAGCAATAGCAACACTTAATTTTTTTTTCATTTTGTTTCAAAGGGCATGAATTTCCATATAAAACAATGCGTTTGAGCTAATTACGTCCTGTTTTGAGTAATTTTGCTGCAGGTATTTAAAACTTTGTTAACAAACATGGCTTTTCTTTTTCGTCTCGGAGTCCGCCCCTGCTGCCTGTTGCTCCTTATTTCAGCCTTATTTTCCGGCTGTCAGGAAGACAGGTCAGCCATCGTGAAGCAAAAGGTGCAGGAACGTGTAGAGGAATTCCGGGCAAAGCAGCGTATCGCCTGCCGGATGGCGCTGTACGAGAAGGCCGGGCGCATGGCTGACTCCATACTGATTGCGGAGGCAAAACAGGAAGTACAGGACTCCCTCGGACGGCTAAGGCCATTCCGGCCGTCGCAACCACCCGATGTGCTGCCTATTGACTCGGCCCGGGTGGCACCACTCTTTATGAACGAGACATCGGGCAACTAAACTACTGCCGGATGCGTCTATACGGGGTTATTGCCCCTGTTCCCATGCGTTTTGTTCTGACGGTCGTTATGCTTTGGTTGTGCGGTCAGATGACGGCACAGAATGAAACGCGATACTCCAATATACGCACGTGTACGCTCAGCGCCCGACAGGCGGTACAACGACTCGATTCTCTCACTGTTTCACCTGTTCTCATCACTGTAAAAGACGCCGATACAGGCGATACGCTGCCGGATATTCTGTTTACTGTCAGAGGCCGCTTTCTGTTTACCGATACTGTCGGGCTACTCAGGCTGCACCCGGGTTGCCGTCGGCTGCAGGTAACCTACAGAACCCTGCCCTACGACCTGCAGGCCTCCGTTCTCCGGCTCGATACCACCGCTATCAGGCGGAGAGTGGTTCAGGATGCTATTGAATTTGATTATACTCCTTACGAGCCCGCCAAAAAACCATGGGAGAGCAGCGGACTTAAATCTACGGGCGTATATACCCGCGGCCTGTCGTTCGGAAACAGCCAGAACCTGGTGTTTAACTACAAACTCAACCTGCAGCTGGACGGGAAACTGGGAAATGACCTCGACCTGACAGCAGCGCTCTCCGACAACACAATACCGGTACAGCCCGACGGCGCCACCCGACAATTGAGAGAATTCGACCGCGTTTTCATACAACTTAAACGCAAACAATCTTCACTCACAGCCGGCGATTACGATCTGACCCGGCCCAATGGCTACTTCAGCAACTACTTCAAGCGCCTGCAAGGCGTCATGGCAGAGTCTTACACCTTTTACGGAAACGATACGGCCAGAGTGCGGGCTGCAGCAGCCGTCTCAAGGGGTAAGTTCGCTAGACAGACAATTCAGGGCGTTGAAGGCAATCAGGGTCCGTACCGGCTGCAAGGCGGAGAGGGCGAGAAGTTTATCATTGTTCTTGCTGGCACCGAAAGGGTTTACATAGACGGGCAACCAATGCGACGTGGCCTCGAAGACGATTATGTGATTGACTACAACCTCGGAGAACTTACTTTCACGCCGCGGCGACTGATTACCAAAGATAGTCGTATCATCATAGAATTTGAATACGCCGTTCAGACTTACCTGCGCTCGACAAC
Organism: Bacteroidota bacterium; assembly: GCA_041182785.1. GTDB lineage: Bacteria > Bacteroidota > Bacteroidia > Chitinophagales > Saprospiraceae > M3007. Next base: position 6,545 of record JBEGNB010000209.1, on the reverse strand, counting down.
AGCAGCCAATGCTACCTGGGCCATGCCCCGGGGCAAGTTTTACCTCAATTTTTACTCCGAACAGGACGCCCGGAACAGCGGCGGAGTGCAGGAAATTTCTCCGGCATCACGTTCCAGACTGGCTCAGGCCGGCGACAATCTGAAGAATGCCTTTGGCTCCGGAATAGATACACTCGATGCTTTCGACCCGAACCGGGTAATGTATGCGCTGCGGGATACGGTAATTTGCGGGATACCAACACCAGTATTAGTATATAGTACAAATCCGGCAGAGGCCCGTTACACGGGTCGCTTCACCGAGGTGCCAGCCGGACAGGGTAATTACGTGTTGTCGCAGACCGCCGCAAATGGCCGGGTTTATCGCTGGTCGGCCCCCGATCCGGTTACCTGCCAGCCTACCGGCAATTTCGAGCCGGTTGTCAAACTCATAGCTCCGGAGATGCGTCAAATGTGGGCTGCCGGAAGTGAATTCAGGCCATCCAAAAGCAGCTTTGTCAATGCCGAGGTATCGGTGAGCAGCCGCGATCTGAACCGTTTTTCTCCCATAGGGAACAGCGATAATGCCGGTATTGCCGGCTTTGTTAACTGGCGACAGTCGTTCAGACCAGGGAAAATTGCCGGCATGTCGGCCTGGAAAGGCGGAGCGTTTGCCAGTCTGGAAGCCACCTCACGGAATTTTCTGAGCCTGAACCCGTATCGCGCCCCCGAATTTTTGCGCGACTGGAATACGGATGTAAGCCGGGATACTGTGGCAGAACAGATCGGACGGGCAGGAGTTTCGATCCAACACACCGGATGGGGAAATATCCGTCACGAATTCAGCGCCTTCAGACGGCACGGGATCTATGACGGAAACCGACATTTCACAGCGCTGTCGCTGAAGAAGAACGACTGGGAACTGGCTGCTGAAAGTAATATACTGAACACATCGGGGCTGATCGAACAAACACAGTTTCTGCGCCCCAAATTCGATTTGTCAAAAATTATTTATCGCAAAGACTCGGTATCCAGCAAGCCAATACTGAAAACCGGTCTGTATTTTGAAGAGGAAAAGAACAGCCGCACAGCATCACTGACCGATACACTGAGCAAATTGAGCTTCCGGTATGAACTCGTGAAAATTTATATACAGACTCCCGACCCCAAAAAGATATGGCAACTGGGGGGATTCGTCTCTCAAAGAAATGATTACGCCCCCTCCGGTGCGGACTTCAGGCAAAGTACCGCTGCACGGGAAGCTAACCTGAACGGCAGCTGGAATAACGGAACCGCCAAAAAGAAAACCAACCAGTCGCTTTCCTGGGTGCTGACTTTCCGGGAACTGAAGATCAGGGCTCCTGAACTGACCACGCAAAAACCGCTTAACACTTACCTGGGCAAGCTGGATTACAGCATGAGTGCCTTCAAAAACGCCGTGGTATTTACCTCCAATTACGAGCTGGGAGCCGGGCAAAGCCCCAAACTTGAGTTTAACTACCTGCTTGTTAATCCCGGAGACGGGCAGTATGCCTGGGTTGACCGAAACCGCGACAGTATTCTGCAGGTGGACGAGATGGAAATCGCCGTCTTCCCGGATCAGGCACGATACTCCCGGGTGGCCGTCACCACTCCGCAATACGTACGCACCAATAATGTAACATTTAACCCGGGCCTGAGGATTGAACCGGCAGCCTGGTGGACCAAACCCGGAACCCGGACACTGAAAACGATTTCCAGGTTTAGTGCACAAAGCAGTTTACAAATTAACCGAAGGACATATTCGGGTGCTGTCGGTGTACAACCCTGGAATCCCTTTCAACTGGAAGAGCTGGCAGACTCTTCGCTGGTTACGCTCGCCTATGGGTGGCGGAACATACTTTTCTTCAATAAATCCAACCCTAAATGGGATGCCAGTATATCATCAGGCGACAACCGAAGCCGGCTGGCCATAACAACCGGATTCGATGCCAGAAGCAACCGGGATCTAGTACTGCATACCAGATTTAACTTTTCGCCAACCTGGAGTATTGAGACAGACATCATCAGCGGTAGCAGAACTTCCGACAACGAAATTTTTAATAATCGCGACTTCAGTATTGCCTACACAGAAGCAGGCCCCAAAGCAACCTGGATACCCGGGAAGCAGTTCAGGCTCTCGGGAACTGCCAGACGCCGTCAAAGTATGAACAGGATTGGCCAGTTCGAATCAGCCAGACAGACCAGCTGGAATATGGAATTGACCTGGACGCCTGCCGCCAAACCCGATGGTCGTGGATTCAAAGGAAGTACGTCGCTCCGGACCAAGGGCGTTTTTGCCAATATTACTTACGATGGACAGCCCAATACAGCCATCGCGTATTCCATGCTGGAAGGACTGCAAAACGGTAAAAATTTTCTCTGGAGCGTTAATCTGGACCGGCAACTCTCCAAAACCGTGCAGTTAACGCTAAACTATGAGGGCAGAAAGACGGGAGATAACAGAATGGTACATATAGGTCGCGCACAGGTACGCGCACTGTTTTGAACTGAAACAGCAGGCAGACTGCAAATATTTTGAGTATGTCCGGTGAATTCTGTCAATGGCAAAACGGGCGTTTTCCCTTTTTGAAGGTGAATAGCAGGAGCTACATAACTGGGCAAGGGCAAAAATTGACGAAAAATGAGTCATTTTTGACTCGGTGAGAAAATCCTGAACACAGCCCTGAAAATTTCAGGGCTGTGTTGCATCTCAATGCCTACTTTTAACCCCGAAAAACACTCATCCATGTTACTCAAGGGAGTATTGCTCGGCATCTCGCTCAGTTTTATGATAGGCCCGCTACTGTTTTCGGTGGTGGAGGCCTCTATTGTAAGGGGTTTCAGGGCAGGAGTCGCCGTTGCGGCAGGTATATGGTCGAGCGATTTTTTGTTTATCGGCCTCATCCTGTGGAGCCTGGAACTGTTCACGGCCATTACGTCTCTCCACCATTTTCATTTCTGGGCAGAGGTACTGGGCGGAATAATGCTGATGGCCTTCGGAATTGTAAGTTTCTTTTCCAAACCAAAGGTACCCAACAATAGGGCTCAGGATGAAAAAAAAGCGACAAATCACCCCTATTTCCGACTTTGGCTCCGCGGTTTTTTTATCAACCTGATTAATCCCGGTACTGTTTTTTTCTGGCTGGGTATTGTCAGTGCACTGGTGGCTCCCAACCACTGGACAAACTCCCAGAGCCTCACATTTTTCGGGGGCATGATCAGCGTTCTCATTGTAACAGATACCCTCAAAGCCTGGGGCGCACGCAGTATCAGGCACTTTCTGACCCCGCGGCATATCCGGCAGGTACAGCGTACCATCGGTATGACTCTGGCTGTTTTTGGCCTGATACTGCTTCTTCAGGCCGTCGGAGGAGACAGTTTTATCGTCAACTACTGACATACGTCTGAAAAACAATTCACGAAACTATAAAAGACCTCACTTTTGCAAAAAAAACGAGTCAATATGCGATCAACTCTATTGCCCATTCTGGCCTTTTTATTCCTGGCCTCGGGCGCTGCAGGACAGAACAGTCAGGATTTCTGGACTGCTGTGTCTCCTGAATCAATCAGTTTGCCTGATTATGCACAGCGGACGCACGAGCCACTGCGTTATTCAGCCTTTTCTCTGGACTACCCCGCCGTTATTTCCTGGCTGGAAAGAGCACCCCGGGAATTCACCCCGGACGCCAGTCAGCGAACATACCGGATAACACTTCCGCTTTCGGATGGCAGCAAGGAAATATTTGCCGTGGCCAAAACACGGGTAATGGATCCGGCCCTGGAGGCGTTGCACCCCGAAATAGGCACATACAGCGGGATATCCGTGAATACTGCCGGTATGCAGGTGCGTATTACGGTTACCCCCGGATGGCATTTTCGTGCCATGATTACCAACCCTGACAAAGGAATCGAGTATATCGAGCCGGTGGCCGAAGGCCAGAGCACATATTATATGGTGTACGACCGCACTGACCTCCCCAAAGACTCCAGAAGCAATATGCTGCCTACGAGGGTGGAAGTACCGCCCGCCGATGATGAACTGCTCGAGCAGGCGCCACCGCGCGCAAGCCTTGGAGAAGCCGGCCCCGAAGAGGGTCAGCGCCTGACAGGAAACCCGGTAAATCTGAAAGTTTATCGCTTTGCCTGCGCCGCAACCGGAGAGTTCTCCCAGGATAACGGAGGCACAAAAGACCTGGTTTTTCAGAAGCTGACTACCTTCACCAATCAGTTGAATGCCATTTATGAGCGGGACATCAATATCCGCCTGCAACTGATTGCCGAATCCTACGATATTATTTTCCTGGATCCGGTTACCGACCCATATACGGGCAATGAAGTAGGCGGCTGGATGAGCCAGAACCCCACCATTATGCTTCAGTACCTGGGCTCTCCCGACAAATATGACGTCGGTCACGTATTTGCCCGCTATCTGGGCGGAGCCGCCATCGGTGTGGCTGGTGGTCTGTGCTGCACACAATTCAAGGGCCGCGGATGCTCAGCCTGGTACGGTCCTCCATACGGTGACGAGTTTTTCGCTATTATCGGTCAGGAGATTGGCCACCAGTGGCGTTCAGGGCATACATTCAACCAGTGTTTCGCCGACTCCCAGTTTGACTATGATTCAGCCTGTGAACCCGGTAGCGGCAGTACTATCATGTCTTACAACGGGGCCTGTGGAAGCAATAATATCAGCAATGGTAACACAGCCCTGTTTTACCATGCCTGTTCCGTAGCCGAAATTCGCCGCTTTGTGGAGTTTCAGGAGGGAAATACCTGCGGAAGCACACTTCCAACGACCAACACGGCACCGATGGTTATCACTGCGTATCCGCCGGTAACATTTATCCCGGTTAATACCCCCTTTGAACTGACAGGTTCGGCAGTTGATGCCGAGGGCGACCAGCTCACCTATGCCTGGGATCAGATTGACCTCGGACCAACCAGTCCGCTCGGAACACCACAGGGCAATTCACCCCTTTTCCGCTGGTTTGAACCCACATCAAGTCCGACACGTACTTTCCCGCGCTATCAGGTTGTACTGAACAACACGATGAGCCTTACGGAAGTACTGCCCACCTACAACCGTGATATCACATTCGTACTGGTTGCACGCGACAACAAGGCGGGCGGTGGCGGCATTTCATGGGACACAGTCGAACTGCGCTCCACTACAACTGCCGGTCCATTTCTGATTACCTATCCGACCAACAGCGGCGTCAAGTGGCAGGCCGGCGGTTTTTACACGGTTACCTGGGATGTTGCCAACACGAACAGGGCTCCGGTAAACGCACAAAAAGTCAATATCAAACTGATTCGCGTAAACCCGAACAGCACAGTAGTGAATGTGGCCACACTGGCAGAAAACGTGCCTAACAACGGCCGCTTCTGCGTACAGGCACCCAATGTGACCGGCACCAACCTGCGTATCAGAATCGAGGCTGCCGATAACGTATTTTTCGATTTGTCGGATGTCAATTTCACCATTGAACAGCCCGCCGCACCGGCACTGTCGCTCTGCCCGGCGCTGTCAACCGACTTCGCCTGTCTGCCGGGAACTTATACCACTACGGTAAGTACGAGTGCACTGGGCGGCATCACTGATCCGGTTGAGCTGACTGCCAGCGGCCTGCCCGCAGGTGCTACAGCTACCTTCAGCCCGAATCCGGTACTGCCCGGACAAACCTCACAAATGACAATTGATTTTGCCGCAGGTAGCCCGGAAAGCACTTTTGACCTGGGCATAAAGGGTACTGCAGGTGCGGTAAGCGGCGAAACATCCGTACGGCTCAGTGTTGTCAGTAACGATTTTGGTGCATTTGCGCCCGAATCACCGACAAACGGTGCATCCGGCGTAAATCCGCAACCGGCATTACGCTGGAACGGGGTGGCAGATGCCGACAGGTACGATGTAGAACTCGCCTCTTCACCCTCATTCGCCGCCGGAACAGTCATCGCATCGAAGTCAGGGGTGCTGGTTGATACATTCCAGACACCCGTAGTGCTGCAGGAAGGCGAGGTTTATTACTGGCGTGTAAGGCCGGTCAATGACTGCGGTGCCAAAGACTGGTCGGAACCACAAGTGTTTGTTGTGGCCGTACAGACCTGCCTGAGCGTTGAAGCCAGTGACGTTCCGAAAAATATCTCTGCCAACGGAACACCGACGGTTGAATCCAAGATTACCATCAATGCAGGCGGCGCCATCAGCGATGTCAACATCACCAAAATTCAGGGAACACACCAGTTCTTCAAAGATCTGGAAGCACGCCTTGTGAGTCCATCAGGCACCGAAATACTGCTCTGGAAAGACAAATGCTCCGGCTACAACGGCAACTTCAACTTCGGAATGGACGACGGAGCTACCGGGCCGTTCTCGTGCCCGCCGCCCACCAACGGCAATGCCTACAAGCCATCCTCGCCGCTCTCTGCCCTGAACGGACAAAATTCTGCCGGCATCTGGACGCTGCGCCTGAAAGACAATGTCATCAGCTCGGGCGGTACGCTCATAGCTTTCACGCTTCAGATCTGCTCCAATGTAGCACTGAACGCTC
>JBEGNB010000208.1:0-2909 GCA_041182785.1 Bacteroidota bacterium | reverse complement strand
GATGTTTGTGATTTCGGAAACAGCTGGCCGGGTTCTCGAGGTGTACAAGAACAAGGGAGAGTGGGTAAATGAAGGAGAGGTGATTGCCAAGGTGGACGACGAGTTGCTTCGAATAGAACTGGAGGCCACACAGGCGAATCTGGCGAAGCTCCGCAAGGATCAGGATCGCCTTACCAACCTGATTGAGGGTGAAGCAGCGCCCAAGAACAAGATAGAGGATATTCAGCTGGGGATCCTGGCTGCCGAGGCCAAAGAAAAGGGCCTGAAAAAGCAGATAGAAAAAACGAGCATTACAGCCCCGATGACTGGCACCCTTGGTTTGCGGTTCATTGAAAGAGGCAGTGTGATAGGACCCGGGATTCAGGTTGCGCAGATGACCAATCTGGAGAAACTTTTCCTGATGGTTAAAGTAACGGAGCGAGACGTTCTCAACGTAAAAAAGGGTCAGAATGTGCGTGTTAACCCTGATGTTTATCCGGGTGCAAGCATATCAGGCAGGGTGACCAACGTAGGACTTCGTGCCGATAATGCATTCACTTATGACGTCGAAATCGAGGTGGTCAATCCGAAAAATGCACCATTAAGAGGCGGTATGCACGCGAAGGCAGTCTTTACTTTTGATGCAAACAGGAAAGGACTCACGCTGCCGCGCAAGGCCATCGTGGGGAGTTTGCAGGATCCTAAAATATATGTAGTGGTACAAGATACACTGTCGGAAATACGTGCGGTAACAGTTGGGGGCGTTTATGGGGAGCGAGTGGAGGTTACCGGTGGTTTGCGTGAAGGAGAGAAAGTGGTGACTACCGGACAGCTCAATCTGAGTAATGGTGCCCGAATTCACGTAATCAACTGACATGACCGGCGAAACTCCACATACCGTTCAATTCAGGGGTCATTTGCCCGCGCTTGACGGAGTTCGCGGGATGGCAATCCTGCTGGTATTACTAAGCCATTTCACCTTGCGGGAGTACTGGCCGACCGAGCGCAGCTTTTATATAGCTCAGAGCGGCTGGATTGGTGTGGATCTGTTTTTTGTACTTTCCGGCTTTCTGATTACCGGAATTCTGCTCGATTCGCGCGGAAAAGCGCATTATTTTGCCAACTTTTACAAGCGCCGGGCGTTGAGAATACTGCCGCTATACTACTTTGCGGTGATAGTCACCTGGATTACTGTTGTGTATGTAGAACGTGCGCCAGAGCGCCTTGCCGGTCTTGATTCCTTTGTCTGGTTTTTCACTTTCACGCCCAATGTGGCTATGGGTATCAAAAATGCCTACCTGTACCACAGCTTTATCTTTAACCTCAACCATTTGTGGTCGCTGGCGGTGGAAGAGCAATTTTATCTGTTGTGGCCCCTGATTGTGTGGTTGCTTCCGATGAGATATCTGGCAGTTCTCTGCATACTGCTGGTTGGTGCAAGTACTGAATTAAGGCATCTGACAGATGGGATGGCCGGACAAAAACTCTCTGTGGCTTCCTATGTTTTCACCTACTGTCGTATGGACGGACTGGCACTGGGCGCCTTCATTGCAGCGTCGCTGAGGCTTGGCTGGGTTCAGCGCATTCCCTATTATCTGTGGGTAGCCCGTGCGTTGTTCCTGTGGTCGGGCTGGGAGGTAGCACAGTTGTTTATACATGGCAATCAGCCCAAACTTTGGACACTCTCCTCGCTTTTTTTCACCAGCGTACTCTTGCTGGCGCTGAACCCCGACAGTCGTTCGTTAACCCGCAGGGTATGTGAGTCGTCGCCGTTGGTACACCTGGGCAAACTGAGTTACGGGTTGTATGTTTTCCACCACATGTTCAATTTTGAGTGGGAGAACTGGTTCGGGAAGCCGCTCATAGCCAGCGGGGTCAATCCGGTTCTCGGGCAGAGTTTGTACATGTTGCTGGCGTTCATCTGCACCTATGTGCTTGCCCGTCTGAGCTGGAAATTTATTGAGGAGCCCTTCCTGAGACTGAAATAACTTTATCCGATGCTTTCCAGGTCTGACAAGTCCTTCATGACCGTATAGTTGGTCAGGTCGTGCATGGATGGCACTACCGACACATATCCGTTTTCGAGCGCCCATACATCCGTGTCGTCGCCGGTATCTTCATTGATGAATTCACCCGTGAGCCAGTAATAAGGCCTCCCGCCGGGATCGCGACCTTCCACAAATTTTTCTACCCACCGGGCATTTGCCTGACGGCACAGCCTGATACCCCTGATTTCCTGTGGAGAGAGTTTGGGGAAATTGACATTGAGCAGGCATCCGTGTCGAAACGGCTGTTCGAGCATATAACCTATGACTTTGCCGGCCCAGAACCTGGAGGCTTCGAAGTCTGCATCGAAACTGAAGTCGAGCAGCGAAAAACCAATGCTTCTGATACCTTCCAGAGCAGCCTCCATGGCAGCGGAGAGCGTACCCGAGTAAAGGATATTGATACTGGCATTACTGCCGTGATTGATACCCGAAACACAGAGAGATATGGGACGATCCTTCAATATCACGTGCTTGGCCAATTTTACACAGTCAACAGGCGTACCGGAGCATTCCCAGGCTTCAATACCCTCGAAAACGGACACCTTTTTCAAACGGAGCGGATCGTGGATTGTGATAGCGTGCCCCTTGCCACTTTGGGGGGAGTCGGGGGCTACGACAATAACTTCGCCGAAAGATTGAGCTACCTCTACCAGCGCACGTATGCCGGGGGCGGCTATGCCGTCGTCGTTTGTAACGAGAATCAGAGGTTTTGACATGGTGCAAATTTATGTATGTGATAAATATTTTAAGCGAAATATGTGCTTTTTAAAAATAATATCATACAATTGCATGGAATTTTATTGTGCGTTCAAACGTTCATTAATTATAATTATAAGCAAACTCTGCCAGAGGTTTTCTTTTTACCAATAAACAAGCAGTGAT
>JBEGNB010000207.1:0-3894 GCA_041182785.1 Bacteroidota bacterium | reverse complement strand
TCTGTGATCACGAGGCCCCTCCCAAAACAGGCTTTGGCGCCGGAGCATACGGCGGTCAGGTTACTATCCCGACAGTATGGATGAAGAAAGGCGATTGTGCCCTTCTCAGACAGTATGCCGGTGCCGGACTCAATATTTCACTCGTGCAGCCTGTGGTTAACGGACCCGAATTTGTTGATGGCGACTTCGACAACGGTATCATCGCGCACGAGTACGCACACGGGATTTCCAACCGCCTGACAGGCGGCCCCTCCAATTCAGGCTGCCTCGGCAACGCTGAACAGATGGGTGAGGGCTGGAGCGACTTCTTCTCTCTGATCATGAGCGTGCGTCCGGGCGATGTGGCTACCACCAAACGCGGTGTGGGCACATTCGTATTCGGACAGCCCAACGATGGCAATGGTATCCGCCGCTATCCATATAGTGTGGATATGAATATCAATCCGATTACTTTTTCTACCGTTGCCGAAAATCCCGAAGTACATGCTCTGGGTGAAATCTGGACAGCCATGCTGTGGGACTTCTACTGGGCGATGGTGGAGAAATACGGATACGATCCGGATTACACCAATCCGAACAGCGGCAACGCACGCGCTATCCAGATGGTGATGGACGGAATGAAACTGCAGCCTTGTGGTCCCGGCTTCCAGGATGGCCGTGACGCGATCAGACTTGCCAACGAGATATATTATAATGGTGCAGATACCTGCCTGATCTCCAGCGTTTTCGCGCGTCGCGGACTGGGTATCAATGCAAGTCAGAACAGCTCCGAAGACGGAACGGACGGACTGGAGAACTTCGACCCGATTCCTACTTGCGTGAAGGAACTCAAAATTGAGAAAATTGCCGTAACTCCTGAAATAGAAGCCGGTGAAACAGCCCAGTTCCAGATCCGCGTGACCAATCACAAGGGCGCAGCAGCCCCCAGCGTGGTGGTAACCGACAACCTGCCGAACGGACTCACTTTTGTATCTGCTTCCAATGGTGGTACCGCCGTGGGCAATACTGTGGTATGGAACCTCGGTACGATGGCCGACGGACAGGTGATTACGCTCAACTATACGCTCAAGTCAGATCCGAATCTGGCTTCATCGCCCTACTTCTACGACCCGGTTGAGACAGAAGACAACTGGTTCTCCCTGAGCCTTGATCCGGTGAACGTAGAACTGTTCTCCTTGCAGACAGGCGATTCGAAAGTAGGTGATGCCGCTTTCTTTGCCAATGAATCAACCACCCTGGCGACTGATTTTGCGCTGGAGTCGGCCCAGCAGGTGACGATTTCAGGTACGCAGCCCGTCCTTCGTTTCTGGCACAAATTCAATACAGAGCCAAGTGCGGATGCCGGTTTTGTTGAATTCCGCGACGACAATGCGCCGAACCCGGTCTGGAGACGTGTTACATCCGATGTCACATTCAGGGACGGTTACACTGGAAGAGTGGCATACGGCACGTTCGCCCTGCCTAACCACTACGGATTCTCCGGTGCTTCCGGCGACTGGGTGCGCTCATACTTCGACATGAGCGAGTATGCGGGCAAAACTATCTCGTTCCGTTTCCGCTTCGGTACCGACGACAATACCGGTCCTGCAAACGGAGGCTGGTGGGTTGATGCGGTTGAATTCATGGACATGTTCAACTACAACACCGAGGCTTGTGTCAGTTCGGGTTCAGAGCAGCACTGTGCCATTGCCAAGGCACGCGGGGTAATTGTGAATCCAGCAACCGTTGGAACAGACGAACTGATTCGCAGTGAAAATCCGCTGTATGTTCAGCCTAACCCGGCCAGCGAGTTCTTCTCGGTAACCATGACAGACGATATTCCGGGCGATGTGGTATTTACACTGACCTCCACAGATGGCCGTCAGGTAATGTCCCGTCAGGTACAGGGCGTTTCGAACGGTCAAATCCTGACATTCGATGCGCGTAATCTTCCTTCCGGCATGTATATCCTGCAGATGGAGAGCACGAAGCAGAAAGGAACTGCCAAGGTGATGATACGTTAATCGGGTCACACCGGATATAAAAGCCCGGCTTCCTGTATCAGGGAGTCGGGCTTTTTTTGTGTTAGACATCAGGCCGGGTGGGTTTCCTCCTTTCAGTCGGAATGACTTTGCTTTGTACCATACTGAAAGTAGGGTTAGTTTTCAGCAGCGCCGAAAACTAACCCTGCTATGATACAAAACTATGTGCATGGATACTCCGAGGAATTAAGAGTCTCCAAATCTGCCTGCAGGTGTGGAAAAACAGCGGCCTGAGTCAGCAGACCTGGCTTGAAACCACGGGTATTTCCAGAATACCATTTTTCTTACTGAGAATTGATTTTGTTCGCTGCAAACCCGTTTTTTTAACCGCAGAGTAGCGAACAAAACCATTCACAGCTGCATGCTCTGGAAAAAAAGATGTTGGGATGCGGTTATATACGTCCTGCTCTGTAAAACCATGTCAAGTCATTCCAACAAAGGAGGCATCTCACCCGGCCTTCATCTTCTCCCGAAGCTCTTTAATATAATCAACCGTTACATCGAACAGACTGGCGACTTCTCCGTCTGGGAGATTAGGCATTTTGAGCAGAAAGGTGCCGATAGTAAGGGCACGGGCCTTCTCTATGCCCAGAGCAACACCTTTCTCCAGGCCTTCCTCTCTGCCTTTCTCCATGCCTTTCTCCATACCTTTCTCCATGCCTTTCGCCATAATTTCGTCCACATTGTCAATGCGCTCGAGCATCCGCCCGAAATTCTCGGCGGTGAAGATCTCCTTGAGGTGGTCTTTTAACAGTACTTCGTTTTCGTTTACCATGGGTTCAAAAATCAGGTGATTGAATTCAGGTGAAATTGTTCTCAAATACAGCGCCGTTGTATGAATGAAATCTATTTCGACGCCGGTCAGGTGTTTCTTTACTGCAAATTTACAAATTTTTCGCCATGATTCAACAGCAAGGTTCGGATTGCGACCACTCACCAGGGCGCTGACAAACAGTATCGTCAATGCAGAGATGACGACCTGGTAGTCATCTTCAGAACGGTGGCTCATGTCGGCAACGTAATACACATAGTGCGGTATGGCCTCCCGGAATTCCTCACTGTAGTCTGTGAAAAGGTCCTCCATACGTTCCTTTTTGAACGGCCGGGATCCGTGATACAGTAAAACAGGAATTACCACCGTCGCCTTGCGACTCTGTTTCAGCTCGGAGGAGTGAACCTGGACGATGTAGCGCAGGAACTGAAAGTAAACTGCTGTTTCGGGTTGCTCGCTCTTGTGCTCGAAGAGGATGTTTACGCGCACGGGCGTGCCGTTTTTCGATTGTGCGGTGTAGCATACATCTGCCAGGTGTTTCACCATCTGCTCATCCACAAAGGATTCCTGGGCAAGTGTCAGCGTTGACATGTCTATTCGCTCGAACATGGCACGAGGTACCGACAGCCGAATCAGATCTGATGCCACTTTGGGTATGCCGAGTGCGTAGCGGGCATAGCGGTCGTGCACCTGATGCGGGGAAATATCCCGCAGGCGTTTCATTTTGGTCATTAAAAGGGCGTTTGATGCGTGAAATGATTAATTTACTTCAAAATTAAACTCTTTTTTTGAAAATAGCAAGTGGAGGTGAACGATTTTTCTGTTGAATTGCGGCTTCCTTCTCCGGAGCTGGTGGTGTACAGACCCGGGTCATATTTGGCCTGTTTTTACCGCAGAGGGGCGCAGAGTTAGACGCAGAGTTGCGCAGAGGGAACTGTATAAAACAACACCCAAACCGGAAAACCCAGTGAGTTTCCACCTTACAGTTCTCCTCAATTTGAAAATATCCAATCCGGACTCGCTCCTTCACACTGCCAGGAACAGAAAAAAAGATGCTACGCCATATCTCACTGAATTACAACGAGTTTTCACGAATAGCGA
>JBEGNB010000206.1:0-9229 GCA_041182785.1 Bacteroidota bacterium | reverse complement strand
TTTGATGTAGGCATAAGAAATCAGCAGGATGCTGGCGCTTCCCCACGGTGCAGCGCTCACGGCAGTGGTACCTTGCTCACCGCCCATTTTCGCAAATACGTGGCCAGGCAGGTAAGGTGCCAGACTGTTGTTGCAGCAGATAGGACCCATGCCCGGACCACCGCCACCGTGCGGAATGGCAAATGTCTTGTGCAGATTCAAGTGACAAACATCAGCTCCGATGGCTGCCGGACTGGTAAGACCTACCTGTGCGTTCATATTGGCACCGTCCATGTAAACTTTGCCACCATGCTGGTGAATAATATCACAGATTTCGTTGATGGAAGTCTCGAAAACACCGTGTGTACTCGGATATGTTACCATCAAACAGGACAGACGGTCGGAGTACTGTTCTGCTTTCGCCCTGAGGTCGGCAACATCAATATTTCCGCGTTCATCGCAGGCCACTACCACCACTTCCATACCGGCCATTACAGCCGATGCCGGATTGGTACCATGTGCCGATGACGGAATCAGCGACACGTTTCTGTGTGCACCACCCGTTGCCTGGTGATAGGCCCGTATAACCATAAGCCCTGCATACTCACCCTGAGCTCCCGAATTGGGCTGGAGCGAGCACGCATCAAACCCGGTTACGTCGCAGAGATATTTCTCCAGTTCCGCAATGATTTGTGCATAGCCGCGCGCATACTCAGCCGGCATGAACGGGTGCATATTCGCCCACTCATCCCAGCTTACAGGCATCATCTCGGTGGCAGCATTCAGTTTCATCGTGCACGACCCAAGCGTTATCATGGAGTGCATGAGCGACAAATCCTTGTTCTCCAGACGCTTTATGTAGCGCATCATATCGCTCTCCGTATGATAAATATTGAAAACCTGATGCGTCAGGTATGCACTGTCTCTGCGGAGTGAGTCGGGTACCCGGGTACCTGATTTTTCCGTGCCATGCTGTACGCCGAAAATACCCCCGATAGCCGCAAGATCGCGCTCCGTAACGGTTTCATCAAAAGCAATCTGTATGCCGGTATTGTCGTAGAAAAAGTTGTAGCCCGCTGCCTCAGCTTTTGAGCGTATGGTAGCCATTTTCTGGCTATCAGCTTCCACCCGGACAGTATCAAAAAAGCGGGTGTGGACTACATTGTAACCTCCGGCAGACAACATTTCGGCTGCCGCGCACGCGTACTCATGTACATGCGTGGCTATACCGCGGATGCCATCAGGACCGTGATAAACAGCATACATGGCAGCCATATTGGCCAGCAGTGCCTGGGCGGTACAAATATTCGAAGTGGCCTTCTCTCTGCGGATATGCTGTTCGCGGGTCTGAAGCGCCATGCGAAGTGCCCGGTGCCCGTGTTTGTCCACAGACACACCGATAATACGGCCCGGTATCTGTCTCTTGAAGTCTTCCGAACAGGCGAAATAGGCCGCGTGCGGACCACCATATCCTATCGGAACACCGAAGCGCTGGGTATTGCCCACCGCCACATCAGCTCCCCACTCTCCGGGTGGGGTGAGCAGTGCCAGCGACAGAATATCCGCTGCCACACAAACAAAAACTCCACTGGCTTTCGCCTTTTCAACGAACGGACGATAGTCGCTCACACAACCCTCCGAATCCGGATATTGAAGCAAAACGCCGAAGGTCTTGTCGGTAAACTGAGCCGTTTTCCAGTCCCCAACCACCAGTTTGATTCCGTGCGGAACTGCTCTGGTTCTCAAAATGTCTATGGTTTGAGGGAAAACCTTGTCGGATACAAAGAACTCATTGGCCTCTTCACCTGCTTTTGCGCGCTTGTTCTTCTCGTGATAGAACATATTCATTGCCTCGGAGGCAGCTGTACCTTCGTCCAGCAGACTGGCATTGGAAATAGGCAGTCCGGTCAGGTCAGTGACCATGGTCTGATAGTTGAGGAGGCTCTCCAGGCGCCCCTGCGCTATCTCTGCCTGATAGGGTGTGTACTGTGTGTACCAGCCCGGATTGTGGAAAATATTCCGCGCAATCACCGAGGGCGTGATGGTGCCGTAGTAGCCCATGCCAATGAAGTTGCGCATGACTCGGTTATTCGCCGCAATTTCTTTCAAATGACCCAGGTACTCAAACTCACCCAGTACACCTTCAAAATCGGTGAAACTGAATGGTTTTTTGAGCCGGATAGAAGCGGGTACAGTCTGTTCAATCAATTCATCCAGGCTGCTCACGCCCAGATAGTCGAGCATTTCCTTGGTTTCACCCGGACTGGGTCCGATATGCCTGCGTTCAAAGCGATCAGGGTGCATATATTTGTGTGTTTAACTGAATGAAAAGGGTGGTGGATGCTGGTATCAGCATGAATTTTGCTGCGAAGGTAACGAAAGTTGATACTTCAGATTTCATAATACCGACGAGAGGTTATTTTTTTTCGCACTTTTGCAGTATGCGAACTTATCCGTCAAAATTATTGCTTTTCGGTGAACATATTCTGCTGCAGGGTAGCTCCGCCCTGGCAATCCCTCTGCACCGGTTTTCGGGGTTCTGGCAGCCCGAAGGAACACCCCTTCCCGCAGAAATCATGGCCAAATTGCGACTTTTTGCAAATAGTACGCATCTCGATAGTATAGACCAGCTGGATGCCGGCCGTTTTGCCAGAGAACTGGAACTCGGACTGTCGCTGCAATCAGATATTCCGGTGGGTTATGGACTGGGCTCCTCGGGAGCGCTCTGTGCCGCTGTTTATGATCGCTATTGTACCAGTAAAACAGATAATCTGTCTGAACTGAAACTGATTTTCTCCGGTATGGAGAGTTTTTTTCACGGCTCCAGTTCCGGTATTGACCCGCTCACCAGTTACCTCGACAAGCCATTGCTGATCCGGAATAAAACGGATGTGTTCGCAGCCGAACAAAAAGACTGGAAGAAAAAACCGTACATGTTTCTGCTTGATACCGGACTGCCCCGCCAAACTGGGCCGCTGGTCAACTGGTTCCTGGAGCAAAGCCGTCCCGGCGGCTCGCTGGAGCCTGTCCTCGGCCAGTATTTGCAGGCGCATGAACAAACGGTTCAGGCATGGCTCTCTGCAGAATATGATTCTTTTTTTGACAACCTGAATATTGTTTCCGGATTTCAGGTGGAGTATTTCACTCCGATGGTCCCCGTCAATACGCGGGAGCTCTGGGAATATGGTCTCGACTCCGGAAAATATACACTCAAGATATGCGGTGCGGGTGGCGGTGGCTTTATGCTTGGTTTTTGTAATAATCCGGAAGATATCGCTGAACTGAACAATCATTTCCGCCTGATTACCAACCTCTGACCTCATGTCCGCAAAGATTCCCCGCCCGGTTTTATGGATTCTCGGCTTTTTGCTTTTCCTGACCATATTTCGCGACTTGCTGGCGAACGGACGTCCACTCTACTGTCGCATTGACGGAGTTGCCTGTTTCCCCGGACTCAGAAGTATCCTGATTAATCCGGACAGGCCTTTCAAAGAAAAACAGCTCAGGGATATTCAACTGATTCCCGACCAGTTCGAAGCATGGAAGAATCCCGCCAATTTTGACGAGCCTCCCGTCTATGCCCCCATACCGTTCTCTCCGGGCGAATTCTCCTCCAGAAACCAGTTGCGGTTCGGACATCCCGGGAAATCTCACCCCGGACTGCCTCCTGATAAATTCAGGCACTGGCTCGGAACGGATGCGGAAGGACGTGACATAGCAGCCACTGTCGTCAGTGGTGCAAGAATAGCGCTTCTCACAGGATCCCTGGCTATGGCTGCGGCACTTTTTATTGGACTGTTACTCGGTACGCTTGCCGGTTTCTTCGGTGACGATGGTCTTTTTATCAGACGTGGTACCGTGCTGCTCACCCTGACAGGTCTGCCATTCGCCTGGTTTTATGCCATCACAGTGCGACAATGGGCAAGTACGGATTCGCCGGGTGGATTTTTCCCCGGGATAGCCATATTTTCTGCAATCATAATGCTGTTTTTCGTAGCTGGTAAAGGGTTATCCCGGTTGAAATGGTTCTCAAAGGAGATGGCCCTGCCTGTTGATATACTGGTTATGCGCGCTGCCGAGGTGTTCTCATCCATACCCCGTCTGATTGTTCTGGTGGTACTTGCCGTAGCACTTCGCGGAGTGGCTGACGGCTCGGTCTGGCTCATGACCGCCTTAATCGGTGTGTTCAGCTGGACTGGCGTGGCGAAATTTGTACGCGCCGAACTCCTGCGCATACGTGCGCTCGACTACGTGACGGCAGCACGCGGTCTGGGCCTTTCCCCCAGCCGGATACTAGTCAGGCATGCCCTGCCCAATGCCATGCGACCTGTGTATATAGCCTTTGCTTTCGGGGCAGCAGGTGCTGTTTTGCTGGAAGCCTATCTGTCGTTTCTCGGGTTCGGAGGAGCTGCGTTCAGAGGAATCTCGTGGGGCAGTCTGTTCATTAACGAAAACAGCGCTGCCAATCCGCTGGATACATGGTGGGTGACCCTGTTCCCCGGCCTGATGATATTCCTTGCCGTTTCAGCGCTCAATGCACTGGGAGAAGCGATGGGAGCGTAAGTTCACTCGCCAGCTGCCGGAATTACCGGCAGTACCGGGTAGAAAACAATCTCTGTGCGGCGATTCAGGGAACGACCTTCAGCCGTCTCGTTGGAAGCTACGGGATAAAATTCGCCTCGTCCCACAGCAGTAAGCTGATTGGCAGTCACGTTAAGCTCCCGGGTAAGAACCCGCACTATATTGGACGCTCTTTCAATACTCCAGTCCCACGTGTCTTTCAGTGTTTTTTCTTTGGGAGGAAGTACATTGTCCGTATGAGAAATGACACTGGCGTCAATACCCGGGAAAGCCGCCAGGTATTCGGAAACGATAGTGAGTACGGCACGCCCCGTTTCACTGACAACCACGCCGCCCTGATCAAAAATCAGTTTGTCGGGCAGTGTAAGTGTAATGGAAGTACTGTTTTTGGAAAGCTTCATCGCATCCTTGTATGACTGGAACGCCCTTTCAAGTGTAATACTGTGATCCCTGAGAATCGCCTCCTGCTTGCTCTGAACCTGCCTGATTTGTTCCAGTTCGCTCTTTTTCTGCTCAAGTATTTCAGTCACTTCAGACAGTTGCTTCGAGAGCATGGTGTTTTCTGACGACAGCTTGCTTGAAGAGGCGCCCATTGACTGGGTGCGGGCAATCAGCTCTGTCTGTAATTGCCTGATCTGTTCTTCCTGGTTACCCGTAGTTTTACTCAGGTCACCTATCTTTCTGATCAGGTCGCCAGCTTCCTTTTTACGGAAATTAAGTTCTTCCGTCAGTACTTTCTCCCGCGATTCGGCACCCGTTCTTGCAGCCAGTTCAGTACGGTATAATTTCTGCCTTACGCAGCCACCCGATGTAATGGTGGCTATCAGTACGATAAGTCCTATTTTTTTCATTTTATTTTTTCTGCAAAAGTAGTGTAAATACACGGTTCTCAGAGAATGGTCATCTCACTCAGACTGCCGGTTGCTGCTGTCACAATTCTGCCTTTTTCATCGGTAGCCACACGGGCGCACTCCACCCCGGGGTCGTGTTCAAAGAAAACCAGATGCCCGGGCTTGACGGCATCCTGAAGCAGCCGGGCTTTCTCGCGCAGCGACATCAGGGGCCGAATGTCATAAGCCATAATATATGGCATGCTGATATGCCACCGGGTGGGTATCGTATCTGCACTGTATATTATGGTGTGGTTCCCGCTGCTGATGTACGGAACCATCATGGCTTCGGTATGGCCGTTTGTAAATCGTATCCTGATGCCGGGTATAAACTCTACCCCCTGCTTTACAGGTATGAATCTCATCCGTCCTTCAGTGTGCAGGGGCTCAAAGTTCTCCTTCAGGAAGGAGGCCCTTTCCCGGTCGTTCGGATTCATTGCCCATCGGAAATGCCGCTCGTTCGTCCAGTAGGTCGCATTAGGGAAAAATGGCTCATGGCTGCCGGTAATCTCGTTTCTCCATATTGCTCCGCCGCAGTGATCGAAGTGCAGGTGCGTGAGCAGAACATCGGTTACATCCTCCCTTTCAACACCAAGTGCTTTCAGCGAACCGAAAAGAGTTTCTTCCCCGTAAGGCTCGAAGTGAGACCGGAATTTATCGTCCTGTTTGTTACCGATGCCAGTGTCAATCAGTACCGTTCTTTTTCCATCGCGAACGAGCAGCGCCCGCATGGCCAGCGGAATCATATTATTGGTGTCGGGCGGACAAAGTTTCGACCACATGCGGCGTGGTACCACACCGAACATGGCACCGCCGTCGAGTTTGAAAAAACCGGTCAGAATACTGTTTACAATCATACAGGTCAAATGTAAAGAGATTGACGGAATTGAATGTGATCCTGTTGCGTACTTTTGCAGCGCCCGGACACAACTGGTCACAAACCCCGGGTAATCACCGACAATCACATGCACACCTATATAGACACGCACGCACACCTGTATTCTTCCAAATTCAGTGCCGACAGAAACGAGATGGTCGCAAGAGCCATCCATGCCGGCGTGAGCAAGATGTACCTGCCCAATATTGACGCAGAGTCCATCGAGGCCATGCTTGATCTGGAAGCTTCGTTCCCGGACAACTGCTTTGCCATGATGGGCCTGCACCCCTGTTCAGTGCAGCCCGACACATATCAGCAGGAACTGGCACTCGTGGAAAAGTATCTCGGAGAAAGAGCCTGGGCGGGAATCGGTGAAACTGGTATAGATCTGTACTGGGACAAATCCACACTGGAATTACAGAAGCTGGCATTCAGCCGGCAGATAGAATGGGCCAAGGATCTCCAGCGCCCAATTATCATTCACTCCCGCGAAAGTAACCGGGAGTGTATTGATCTGGTGAGGAGTGGTCAGGACGGACGGCTTCGCGGAATTTTCCACTGTTTCTCGGGAACCCTTGAGGAAGCCAGGGAAATGATTGATCTGGGCTTTATGATCGGAATCGGTGGCACACTGACCTACCCAAAATCGGAGCTCCCTGCCGTGCTGAGAGAAATTCCGCTGGAGCATATCGTGCTTGAAACGGACGCCCCTTATCTACCTCCCGTGCCATATCGCGGAAAAAGAAACGAAAGTGCATACATCCCGGTGATTGCCACCATGCTTTCGGAGGTCAAAGTGCTGCCATTGTTACAGATCGCGAAAACAACCACAGCCAATGCCGAGAGTATGTTTGTTGCCGGTTAGCGCTTGTTCAGGATTCTCTCGCCGAGTCAAAAACGGCTCATTTTTCGCCATTTTTCACCTTTTTTCAGTTACATAGCTCCGGCTATGCGCCTTCAAAAATGCAAAAACTGACAAAAAATCAGCCTGTTTTTGCCAACGGCAGAGAATCCTGAACAAGCGCTTAAAATCCGCTTAACTTTTCATTAGCATCTTTTCAGCAACCTGAAGGGGCGGTCAGACGTATTACAAGATTATCAGACACGCTCTGTCTGGAAAACTGTATCGTCATGAGATTAACAACACTACACATTTCCACCCTTTTAATCGGGTGCTGGTTCCTGCTCACCAATCACCGCGATCCGAACAATCCACCCGTTGCCCGCACCGGCGCACCCGGAGAAACTACCTGCGGCGCTTCAGGCTGCCATACTGGCGGAGCCTTTACCGGAACGGTTGCCATAACAGGTATCCCTGACACGGTGACTGCCAACCAGTCTTACACCGTTACACTGACCAATACAAGTAATGCGGTCAGGGCAGGTTTCCAGTTAACCTGTCTCGACGGAGCCAATGCTTACTCCGGAACACTAACCAACGGGACGGGTACTTCAATCGGGACAAGTAACTCCACTGGTCGGAAGTACATCAGGCAGTCGTCGCCCAAAACCATATCGGGTGGAAGTGCTGGCTGGACGTTCACCTGGAAGGCACCGGCAACAGCGGCAGGAGATAAATGTACGTTCTACTTTGTCTCGCTCTGCGCCAACGGAAACGGGAACAATAGTGGAGACAATGTACTGGTGGCAAACAGGTCAGTTGTACTAAAGGCTGTATCGTCAGCAAACGAACCGGATGAAACCTCCATCAACTGGGTTGACTTCAAGGCACTGCCGGTACGGCTGGATATCAGTCTGCTCGAGTCAGCCAGTGGCTATCTGGATATTTATGACCTGCAGGGTCGTATCGTACAAACGAGTCAACTCAACGCTGTAAACCAAATCGCTACTGATATACTTGTCCCCGGAATATACATAGCCAGGGTACAGGCAGGAGGCAAAGTATTTGCCGCCCGATTCGTCCGGTAAACTTACACATCTGCCGTAAACACAAAAACTGATCCGCGCGGGGAAACCTGCGCGGATTTTTTTTTAATACTTTTATGAAAGCTGAAATTTTGGAACGATATTTGATAAGAACAAGTGTGGGTTAAAGGTTCATCACGGGAGAGATGACTTTAAATGTCAAGCGATCAAGATTTTTTTTTAGAAAATCTTGAATTTCGTTTCGCAGAAAAGCGCCCTTTTAGTACCTTTGCCGAGATGTGAAGCGAAAAAAGACTCACAAATTGCTCATTTTTTAGTTAAAAACGACGCAATTTGCTGATTCTTAATCGTTTACGCATTATGCGTTTTCATGAAAGGTTTTTACTGTTTTACTGTTTAATACTTCTCGTTTGCATGAAAGTTTCTCTACGTTCAAAGCGTCGCACCCAAAAGCTTGGGTACACTCTGCTTGCTGCTTTCGTCTTTTCTTTGTTAACCGTTAAATCATTTGCGGGTGATCCGGAACCCTCTTCTGTTCTCAACCATGGCAAGCAGTTCTTGCTGGTAGAGAATAAGGGCCAGGTCGTTGACCAGTCCGGCCGCAGTCGTTCTGATGTAAAATTCATTGGTCAGGCCAATGGCGTAAAAGTCATCGTCCAGTCCAATGCTATCAGCTATCAGTTCGAAAAACATCCTGAAGTTCAGAAAAAGCCCGACCCGCGAAGTGCGAGCGGCAGAGATGAGATCTCTGTGGACGGTGAAGTCAAGACCTATCGTCTCGACGTTCGTCTGGTAGGGGCAAATCCTTCACCGACGATCAGGAAGGAAGAGAAATCTGATTATTTCGAGAACTATTATAATGTCCCAGGGCACCCGGAGGGTATCCAGGGCGTTTCTGCGTTTGAGAAGGTCATTATGGAAGATGTATATCCCGGAATTGACTGGGCTGTATATATTCGTGATGGCAAACTTAAATATGACTTTATTGTGAAGCCGGGCGCTGACCCCTCAAGGA
>JBEGNB010000205.1:0-6436 GCA_041182785.1 Bacteroidota bacterium | reverse complement strand
GCAACCCCGATCCGGTACCGGCTCCGGCGTTATCTACACCAGCGACGGCTATATCATAACCAACAACCACGTAGTTGACTTTGCCGACGAGTTTGAGGTAACCCTGCACGACAACCGCGAGTTCCGTGGGCGCCTCGTTGGCCGCGACGCCAATACTGATATGGCTGTTATCAAAATTGATGCCAGTGATTTGCCGGCTATTGATCTGGGCAACTCCGACGATGTAAAAGTGGGTCAGTGGGCGCTTGCGGTAGGCAATCCTTTTGATCTGACCTCAACCGTAACCGCAGGTATTGTAAGTGCCAAGGGCCGCGACATTGACATCATCAAAGGTGGCAAGGCAATTGAATCTTTCATTCAGACAGATGCCGCGGTTAATCCGGGCAACTCGGGTGGCGCGCTTGTAGATACAGAAGGCAGGCTCATCGGAATCAACTCCGCCATTGCTACTCCGACCGGCGTATTTGCAGGCTATTCTTTTGCCATACCCGTCAACCTGGTCAAGCGTATTGCCGATGACCTGATCAAATATGGCGAGTACAAACGCGCCTACCTCGGCGTAAACGCTGCTACTATGGATTCTTATGTAGCCAAGGAGCTGGACGTAGAGTTCACGCAGGGCGCTGTAGTCGTTGACCTCGATCCGGAGGGTTCGGCTGCTGTCTCCGGCCTTCAGGAAAAGGATATTATCACAAAAGTGAATGGCTCGGCTATAACAACTACCGCCGAACTGCTGGAGCAGATAGGCCGCTCCAAGGTGGGTGAAACGCTCGACCTCGCGGTTGTACGCTCGGGAAAAACAATTCCTGTATCGGTGAAGCTCCGCAGTCGCCCGGAAGGAAACTGACAAGATGCCGGCGTTTTGTACAATACGCCCAAAAATATTAAAAGTTGGTTTTTCGTTTTGTTTTGATGTGTCAGCTCCGCGTAACGCGGAGCTGACTTTTCATATTGTTCAGGATTCTATTTACCGCCTCCAAGTGCCTCGTATTTTTCCAGATCCGACTGTCCCTTTTCCGTTTCACCCAGTTTCAGGTAAGTATTCCCTCGCGCGCGGTATGCACGGGCGAATCCGGGATCAAGCTCTATGCACCTGCTGAAATCGGCCATAGCTTCGTCCGTTTTACCCAGATTGATGTAGGAAAGTCCGCGGTTGTAGTACTCGGCGGCGGCATCGGGAACAGCGGCCAGATACACCGACAAATCGGCGACCGACTGTTCAAATTTTTTCATGGGTCCCATCAGGTTTCCGCGCTGCTTCCGGGCTTCATATAACTGGCTGTTTATACTAATGGCTTTGTCAAAATCCTGAACGGCCTGCGGATATTTACCCTGTTCTGCCAGCATAATACCTCTCCACAGGTATGCCTTTCCAAAGTTGTCTCCCGCTGCCTCCATTGAACTTTCTATCAGTTTCAGGGAATTTTGCCAGTCTCTGATTCTCAAACCCGATTTGACCATAAAAATGATTCCGGCAGCACACAGAACGCCCCATGCTGTATTGGCCAGTGAGGGTCTGCGAACACGCAGCAATTCCGGAATAGAGGATATGATCAGCAGCACTCCGATAATGGCGAGATAGTTGTACCGGTCGGAACGCAGCTCAAACGTACCGAATGTGGCAAATGGCAGAGACAATACAATATTGGCGAGATAAAATGCCAGTCCGGCCATGATAACCGGGGCTGTCCGGCGAAGCCTCCATGCTGCATAGACGGCCGTTGCAAGAATCAGCGGCGCAGCGTAATAGGTCCAGTGCCACGCACCGTTATCCCTGACAAACGGATACCAGATACTTAGTCCTCCGGGAAAGAGTATCTGCTTCCAGTAAAATACGATCGTCTGACAAACCATCAGAAAGCGGTCGGTCACAGAAAAATCAGCCGGCTGATCGGGGAGACCGGTGTGCTGTCTCGATATGAGGGTAAGAACACCCATGGCCAGTGCCAGTATAAAAAACGGCACTTTTTCGAGGATGGAACGGCGTGAAAGCGGGCGCTGCAGCCACAAATCAATTGCCAGCAAGGATAATGGCAGTGCGGCAGCAGCTGTTTTGGCCAGTCCCGCCAACACAAAGAAAATCAGGGCATACCAGTATCCGGAACCGAAGCCTTCCGACCGGGTGTGCCGCAGCCAGGCCCGCAGAGAAAGCAGCGAGAATAACGAGAACAGGGGGGTACTGAAACCGGCAATCCAGGCAACAGGCTCCACCTGCAGGGGATGAATACCGAAAAAGAAAGTTACGAAACCGGCGACAGTTAACGAGGAGCCGAGATCACGCAACAGCTTGAATACAAGCCATACATTATACGTGTGAACAAGCAGCCCAAGCAGGTGGTACCAGAAACTGTTTTCACCGCCCAGCTGATAACATACAGCATACCCGAGCCAGGTAAGCGGGGCAAACATGCCGAGATTGAATCCGGAAAAGAAATCCAGCCGGGTTACGGCAGGATTGTTGGTGGTGGCTGAATGATCATCCACATCCACCATTTCGTTGTTGAGACCTGAAGAGAAAAGAAGTGCCGCTGTGCCTGCCAGAATGACCGGAAGCCACTTTTCAAGTCCCTGAGAATTTATGCCGCTATTACCCGTGAAAGAGGAGACGGCAGGTTTTACCTTTTTTGCCATGACCACATCAAATTTGCGCGCTAAAATATGAACGAAGCGCTATTTCTGACAACAGTTCAAATCAATAAATAATCGGAAATACCACTGAAACAAGCACATGATACTTCCACATTTCAATTACACGGACATTAAAGTGGTCATACAACAGGATTAAATCCATACCTTCGCCCTGTCTGATTAAAACACTTTTCACCATACTATGAAGAAACTGCTTCTTTCTCTGTGCGTATTTTCCGCGCTGACCACCTCTGTTTATGCCCAGGAAGGCCCCCGTATGTTTATGGACGTTCCGGCCATTTTTGTAGCTGCACCGGATTTCGAAAATATCAAAACCAATATCGGGCTGGGTGGTGCTTTTGCGTTCAATGTGGGCACGCACTGGAGCGTTGTGCGCGTGGGTGCAGGCGTGCAGGCCACTGCCGATCCGAAAGAAGATTTGCAGGAATCACTGGCCACTACACCTTTTGCCCTGTTTGAGGCTGGAGGGGGCATGTACCGTTCCAACGGCGATCGCTGTGCACGAACCAAGAGAGCTGCTTTCACGGTGCTGGGCAAGGGCGGACTGCGCTACTATTTCGATACCCGCGATGAAGTGGCTGGCCAGGATGATACAGGCTACGGGCTCGACTATACCGTCGGAGCAGAACTTGGCTATTTCTACATCAGGGATATGTTCCGCAATTTCGAGGTGGTTGCCGATATCAATTATCACTTCAATGCAGAGCGGCTTTCGCTCACTCTGGGTTTCAAGCACTTCCTCAATCTGCGTGCAACGAGGCCTTATTGAGGTTTCGGTTTATCCGCTTTTCCAGCCACCAGAATCCGAACAATACCAGGATAGCCTGGCCACCGAGCAACATCCACAGTGTCGGGTATCCGAAAGCTGCGGCTACCTGTGTACCGTAAAGGGGCGCAACAGTATTGGCCAGGGAATAGGCGATACCGTAAAGTGACATGTATTGTCCCTGATAACTTCCCTTGGAACGCCCAAACACAAAATTGCTGCTGAACGGCATGACCATCACCTCTCCCAGCGAGATGATAATCGTAAATATGGTGACCATCAGGAGCGGGTTGTAAGGCAGCAGGATACTCCAGTAGGAAATAGCATAAAGGAAGAGACCCGTCCTGACAAATGACAGGGGTGTCCGGAGTTTTTCAATTTTGAAAACCAGTGGCATCTCCACCATAAAAACTACCAGTCCGTTAATAGCTGACATAACTCCCACCAGCGTTTCCGACCAGCCATAGTATTCTTTCCAGAACACAGGAATAATCCAGATGAGCTGCATGAATACGATGGCATTCAGCATGGTGAGGAAACAGAACCGGAGATAGTCGCTGTCTCTCCACGGAGACAGTCCACTTTTGTGCTCCTCTTCCTCCTGTTCGGTTTTTCGCGGTGCAACCGATGGCGGGAACAGGAGGTACAATGCGATAGCAGCAGCTATGCAGGTGAGTCCGTCCACCCAGAAAAGCCAGGGCCAGCCAAAGATAACAAGCAAGCCACCGAATGCCGGCGCTACTGCCCAGCCCAAATTGGCCGACATCCTGTAAAGTGAAATGGATCGGGTTCGGGTTTCGGGGGTGCAATTGGCAGCAATAGCCACCGAATTGGCAGGACGGAAGGCTTCCCCTGTAAGTGCCATGATGAAAATCCCCGTACAAATCAGGTAGAAGTCGGTGATATAGTACAACACCACGAGTACAATCCCGTTGAGTACCAGACTCATAAACTGAACCGGAGAACTCCCGAAACGATCGGTAAGGCGTCCACCGGCATAGGAACCGGCTATCGAACCCAGTCCGAAAAAAGCGGTGGCATACCCGGCTTCTTTGATTCCGAGGTGACGTTCCTGTGTAAGATAAAGCGTAAGAAATGCAATTACCAGGCTTCCGCACCGGTTAATCAGGCTGATCAAGGAAAGCAGCCAGATGTTGCGGGGAATACCTGAATAGGATTTTTTCCACTGTGTCAGCGCGCGTACAATCATATCCACAAGACCAAAAGGGCGGGAAACGGGTTTTAGAGAGCGTATCCGGGGTTTTTCAGGACAAAAATACAGGCATTATCCCGCAGGTCAGGTTATTTTTTTCCCGAAAGGGAGCACCCTGATTAATTGAACGGCCAGAAAAGTCGTCAGCGTGACAATTCCGATCAGTACCGGTACCCCTTTGAGCGGATGCTGTCCGCTGTGCCAGTAGCCGCACTGACCCCACCAGTCCATCACCAGCACGTGTGCCAGATAAATACCAAAACTGGCAGCGGAAAAGTCCTTTTCCACCTCGTGCAACGGAGCAGCAGACCAGCCGAACCGGATCAGCAGGAACCAGCCGATAGCAGAAAATCCGACATTGGGAGTGAGGTAATCGTAGAAGTAAACATCGAAATTGGCTCCGGGCGTCCACCCGCTGTTGAGCCAGTAAGTACCCAGCATGGTGGAGGCTGTACCGGCGATAATCAGTGCCAGACCGACGAAAACGAGTTGCTTTTCGCTGAATCGCCACGACGGAAGCCCGCTGGCCTCTACACCTGACGGCCCTTTCGTACCCAGATAGTATCCCAGAACAAAATAGCCGCAGTTATTGGTGAATAGCTCGAAATAGACCCCTATGGGCAGGTTAAAATAAATAGCCAGAATCTTGTATCCCCAGGCTCCGATCATACTCATGATGAAAAAATACCTGAAGTCTCGTTCTCCGGCAGCCTTGATCCAGGGTCGGAGGATGGGATAAACCAGGTAAAGACCAATAATCAGGTAAATAAACCAGAGATGGTAATGAACGGGTCTGATAATGATGTTCCGGATAGCGTCCCATACAGTTGCCGGGTTGTTCCCGGAAATATGCCCGTACACTGAATAAATGATCATCCAGAAAAGTGCCGGTATCACGACCCTTGAAAATCTTCTGCCCAGGAATTCAGGCAACGGATAGTCTTTCCCCAACAATAAAAAACCGCTTAACATAACAAACAATGGTACGCCTGGTCTGCTGAGAGAATTCCAGAAATTGCCAATCCACCACCAGAAACTGTTCAGATCCTGCGGGACGTGTGCGATGGGTGCAGCCACATGTATGGCTATTACCATGATAGTGGAAACATTGCGTATCCGGTCGGCCCAGAGAATTGAAACTGTCGGCATATTGCTTGTAAAACTGGTTCTGTGGCTCAAACATAGGGAAAGCCGGCGTTGTTAGCAAATCATTTTATGTTTTTGGCCCTTAACTGCCCTTTAGTCGTCAAATCGTCGTATCATTGCGGCTTGTAAAAGAATTACTTTGGAAGATATGGGATAGCAAGTGCACGACACTGGAATCCGTTCCGAGGTGACATTAACAAACATCTATGAGCAGGTCTATTGCAATCCTGTCGGCCGGAGAACTTCTGGTTGACTTTATTACCGCTGAATTTGTACAAACACTGGACGAGGCTACGCTCTTCAAGCGTATCCCGGGTGGGAGTCCGGCAAATCTGGCGATGAATATGGCGCGTTTGGGCAACAGTGCGATGCTGGTTGCCTGTGTGGGTAACGACGATATGGGTAATATTCTCCGGAATTATGTGGAACGCACGGGTGTTGACGTCACCAATGTAGCACAGGTAAATGATCCCACGACACTGATACTGGTTACGCGTTCTGCAGCTGTTTCCAACTTTCAGGCCTACCGGAACGCCGATTTTCAGCTGTCTATACGTCAGTTTCCATTCCAGAAATTCGAAGACATCAGTATTTTTCACTCCACCTGTTTTGCGCTGAGTAAAAATCCGGCCCAGCATGTTATACTTGATGCGGGGGAGAGG
>JBEGNB010000204.1:0-3394 GCA_041182785.1 Bacteroidota bacterium | reverse complement strand
CCCGTACAGTGCTCGGCGGCGTGTCGCTGGTTTTCTGGACGCTCACGATCCAGACTACCATCAAGTATGTATTCCTCGTGTTGCGCGCAGATAATAACGGCGAAGGTGGTATTTTTTCACTCTACTCTCTTGTAAAAAGACGCCAACGCTGGCTGATGATACCGGCGCTGCTGGGTGGATCAGCCATGCTCGCCGAAGGTATGATAACTCCGCCTATTTCGGTTTCTTCTGCTATCGAAGGTCTGGCTATCAAATACCCCAATATGCCGACGATACCGATTGTTATCGTCATCATTTCTGTCCTTTTCTATATTCAACGATTCGGAACGGCAACGGTAGGCAAGAGTTTTGGCCCCATGATGCTTGTCTGGTTTTCCATGCTGGCCGGACTCGGTATCAGCCAGATTATTTACTATCCCGAGGTGTTCAAGGCTGTCAACCCCCTGTACGGCATCGAACTGCTCAGACAAAGCCCCAACTTCCTGTATGTACTCGGAGCCGTTTTCCTGTGTACTACCGGGGCAGAAGCCCTGTACGCTGATCTGGGGCACTGCGGACGCTCCAATATCAGGGTAAGCTGGATATTCGTCAAAATCAGCCTGATCCTCAATTACTTCGGTCAGGCTGCGTGGTTACTCCACCACGAAGGAATGAAACTCGACGATAATCCGTTCTACGGAATTATGCCGGCCTGGTTCCTCTGGCCAGGTATTATTATTTCAACTTTTGCCGCCATTATTGCCAGCCAGAGTATGATCTCCGGCTCTTTCACACTGGCTTCTGAAGCTATTCGCCTCGGGTTCCTGCCCAAAATGACAGTGAAGTTTCCCACGCACTTCAAAGGCCAGATTTATATCCCGGCTGTGAATACGTTCCTCTGGATGGGCTGTATTGCGGTAGTACTCTACTTTAAACAAAGCTCGGAAATGGAGGCCGCCTACGGACTGTCCGTGGTATGCACCATGCTCTGTTCCACTATATTGCTGTCAAACTTCCTGGTCATCAACCGGGTGAAAGCCGCGTTTATTTGGGCTTTTCTCGCTTTTTACCTCATCTGGGAAGGCGGTTTTTTCCTCGCCAATACGCTGAAGTTCATGGAAGGCGGTTATATCACCGTCATAGCGGCAACTCTGCTCTTCAGTATCATGTTTCTCTGGGTCACCGCACGCGAAATACGTCGAAGATATGCCGATGAGGTCACTATTCAGGATTATCTCGATCAGCTTATCATGCTGAGCAACGATATTGAGATCCCCAAATACGCCACCAATCTTGTATTCCTGACTACCGCAAAAAGTCCGCACAAGATTGAAGAAAAGGTGCTGTACTCCATCCTGCAGACCCAGCCCAAACGCGCCGATGTTTACTGGTTCGTTCATATCGAAACTACCGACGAGCCATTCACTATGGAATATGATGTGAATACCATCGCACCGAATGATGTGTATAAAGTCAATTTCCGGCTCGGTTTCAGGGTTCAGCAACGTATGAACCTGTTTATGCGCAGGGTGGTGGAAGATCTGGTGGAAAATGAAGAACTCACAGTTTACTCCAGGTACCACACCATCACCAGCAAGTACCCCACCGGCGACTTCCGGTTCGTACTCATTCAGGAATTCCTCTCCAACGAAAATGAACTTCCCTGGAAGGAAAATATCATTCTCTCCATTTACCTCACCGTAAAAGGCTGGGTTTCTTCACCCAAAAACTGGTTCGGTCTTGACTCCGATTCCGTTGATGTGGAAAAAGCCCCGCTTGTTCTGGAACCCGTAAAATCCGTACCTCTAAAACGGCGCCATCGCTGAACCGACTCCTGTCCATGAAATATCCCTCTCCCTGCTTTATTCTCGAGGAATCCCGCCTGCGCAGCAACCTTGAGCTCATCGCCCGTGTACAACGCGAAAGCGGTGCACAGATCATCCTGGCATTCAAGGGCTTCTCGATGTGGAGTGCTTTCCCGATTGTGCGCGAGTACGTACACGGCGCCACCGCGTCTTCTCTGAGCGAGGCAAGGCTCTGTTTTGAGGAAATGGGGGTGAAAGCACACACCTACTCGGTGGCGTACCTGCCCTCCGAATTCGGCAAAATTCTTAAATTATCGAGCCATATTACGTTCAACTCACTCTCTCAGTGGAATAAATACCGGAATAAAGTGCTGAACGCACCCGAAAAGGTGAGTCCGGGTATTCGCGTAAATCCGGGCTGGTCACCAGTCAAAACTGATCTGTATAACCCGGCCTCCGCCGGCTCGCGACTCGGCGAACCTGTCGAAAATTTCAAAAGCAGGTTCCCGGATGGTATTGAAGGCCTTCACTTCCACGTCCTGTGTGAAAGCAACAGTCACGACCTGGAAATGGCACTCGCCAGCTTCGAGAAGCAGTTCGCTGCCTTTCTGCCCAAACTGAAATGGGTAAACTTCGGCGGCGGTCACCTGATGACCCGGAAAGGCTACGACACCGATCATCTCATCAGTGTAATCAGGGACTTCAGAAAACGCCACCCGAACCTGCAGGTCATTCTCGAACCCGGAAGCGCCTTCGCCTGGGATACCGGCGTGCTGGTGGCTACCGTTCTCGATATCGTGAACAATAAAGGGGTGAAAACCGCAAACCTCGACGTTTCTTTCACAGCCCACATGCCCGACACACTCGAAATGCCCTACCGACCCGGCGTGCGCGGAGCCAGTACCGATCCAGAATCAGCAAAATACAGGTACCGCCTGGGCGGAATCAGCTGCCTGAGTGGCGATTTCATGGAGGAATACGGATTTGACAAGCCCCTGAAAGCAGGCCAGCAAATCATCTTCGAAGATATGATTCACTATACCATGGTGAAAACTACTACCTTTAATGGCGTGACACACCCATCCATCGCTATCCTGCGACCCGACGGAAAACTGGATGTAATCAGAAAGTTTGGCTACAAGGACTACCGGAACAGACTCTCCTGAACAAGTTCTTACTCTTCATCGGCTTTCCTTTTCAAAAAATCCCCGTGACAGCGCTGCGGATAGCAGTGGCAGCCAAGGGCTTTACCCTTCAGGCCCCGTATCTTGCTGTGCAGACTGGTTTTTAATCCGTAAAATATCTCGTATTTGTCGCAGATCTCATCCCTGTTGCCGTCCTGACCCATCAGAAACGGATTGGCCCAATCGGATGTCTTGTCTATGGCCACAAAAATACCCTCGTCGCGCGCGTACCTGAGCGCGTGAAAGTTTTTGTAGGTATTGATGACGACTGTCTGGCCTGCTTTCATCTGCATGATGAGCTCCCGGTCAGCCTCGGGAATGAATTCCAGTGGCTCGTCTGTGTCAGAGGAGGCACCTTCTTCTTCCGGCTGTTCATCGCGTACCTGCTTGTACGCCTCGTTGATACTGATCTCTCCCCGAAGCAAC
>JBEGNB010000203.1:0-2619 GCA_041182785.1 Bacteroidota bacterium | reverse complement strand
CGGACTGATTGGTCGGCCGAGTTCCTTTGAATAGAGTTCCAAAACCCGGTTTACATACTTTGAAATCGGTTTTTGGGATGGCCTCTCTCCTGAAGCAGGAGGGGGGCTTTTTTATTTTATGTTACGTATATCATTATACTACCTATATTAGCGGTTCAATTACATGAAATGAAAGACATTACAGATTTAACAGGCCGGATATTTTTATCAGCCATTTTCATTTTTGAAGCCATAGATTCGGCTTTATATTTCGAAAAAACTAAAGAAACGATGACCGGTTACGGTTTGAACTGGAATCAGGACATGCTTTTATCGGGAGCTATTTTTTTGCTGGCAGTCGGAGGAATTATGGTATTATTAGGCTATCGCTCGTCATTGGGCGCCATTATGTTGATTATGTACTGGGTACCCGTTACTTTCATTGTGGATGATTTCTGGAATTTCAGCACACAAATCGAGTTGCGTCTGAAGAGTATCACCTTCATGAAAAATATGGCCATCATCGGCGGATTGCTGATGCTGATAGGGAAGGGCAGTGGCAGGTACAGTGTCAAGCGCCTGCTTGCAACAACCAAAGTGGGGTAAAGGAGAGTAGCCTAATCAGCGCACCCTTGCCTTTCGTATAAGACGCGAGAAATAACCCGGGAAGAAACGCTTCAGATAAATACCGAGGACCTCCTTGCCTCCTATGTAAACCTCCTCATCCCCGCGTTCAATAGCAGCCAGAATCTTGAAGGCAAGCCGTTCCGGCGACATACCCTTGTCAGTAGCCTCGTCCATGGTTCCCAGTTTGTCGCCACTGCCGGTCAGTGCGTTAATACTCACATTGGTACGTATAAAACCCGGACAGACGAGGGTGATTCTGATTTGGGTATTTCCCAGTTCTGCCCGCAGGCTGTCAAAGAAGCCGTGGAGAGCGTGCTTGGATGCTGCGTAGGCCGACCTATAGGGAGTGCCAAATTTGCCGGTCAGGCTGGTGATGGTTACAATATGGCCCAGCTGGTGCGTAATCATACCGGGCAGAACGGCCTTTGTGACGGCGAGTGTACCAAAGTAATTAACATCCATCAACTTCTTGTCCACTTCGAGGGTGGTATCGAGTGCGAGGGAGCGCTGAGATATCCCTCCGTTATTGATGAGAATATCTACCTTTCCAACGCTGGCAACGACATTCCCGACAACTCCCGGGATGGAGCCGTGATCGGAAAGGTCGAGTTTTTGAACCGAAACCATGCCAGCTCCGAGTTCTTTACACCGGGCAGCCACATTCCTGAGCGCTTCTTCATTGCGTGCAGAAAGAATGAGATGTGCGCCCTGGCCGGCAAAGGCAAGAGCGAGTGCTTCGCCAATTCCGGAAGAAGCACCGGTAATCCAAACTCTTTTGTTGCTGAAAAAATCAGACATGATCGTTCCTTTGTGGTAGTTTTACAAAAAAAATCACCGTGAGAATAGTAACACTTACACTCAATCCGGCGTTGGACAAAAGTACAACAACTCTGCGGCTAATTCCAGAACATAAACTCCGATGCACCGACATGAAGACAGATGCAGGTGGTGGTGGTATCAACGTGTCGAAAGGAATCGGGAAACTCGGCGGTAAAAGTCTGGCAGTGCTCCCTTGCGGAGGAATCAATGGTACGCTGCTCGTCAGCATACTTGAGAAGGCAGGGGTTGACACATCGGTGGTAACCGTGAATGGCGAAACGCGAGAGAATATTTCGGTTACTGAAACGGATACCAACCAGCAGTTCCGCTTTACGCTGCCCGGCTTGACTTTGAGCATGGAAGATGCCGATAATTGCCTGAAGATGGTAGAGAGTGCCCGGCCGGATATTCTGGTGGCCAGTGGCAGTTTACCTCCGGGGTTGCCCGTCACTTATTACGAGCAGGTAGCCGCCTTCGCGAAAAAGATTGGTGCCAGGCTGATACTGGATACCTCCGGAGAAGCGCTCTCCGCTGCGGCTGACGAGGGTCTGTACCTGCTGAAGCCCAACCTGGCCGAGCTAAGCGCCCTGTCTGGAGTCAGTCAGCTGGAAATGGACGAAGTAGATGAAGCAGCCCGGCTCATAATTGAGAAAGGGCAGTGCGAGATTGTGGTGGTTTCACTGGGGGCACAGGGAGCCATGCTTGTTACACGCAATATGGTGAAGCATATACCTGCTCCACCGGTGAAGAAACAAACAACAGTTGGCGCAGGCGACAGCATGGTTGCCGGTTTGGTTTGGGCGATGAGTCAGGGAAAATCTCCGGTAGAAATGGTACAGATGGGAGTAGCTTGTGGCTCCGCAGCCACACTCAATCGGGGCACCGACCTCTTTGACAGAACTGAAGCCGAACGATTACTGAGATGGATAGAAAGCAGGGAGGCTTAGGGCCTTGAATTCATTTTTCTGTTATCTATTGCCTTATATTCAGGCAAGGATACAGAGGTAGCGTGTTGCCGGTCAAATTTCCAGGGTACATATTACTTTGATTGTCACGGGTGTTTTTTGGAATAATAATTTTAATTTTTGAACAAGTCAATTAATTGTTTTTTGTTGGAGGTTTTTTTTAAAATTAAATACTTGTTTTTAAAAAATATATCTGATTTTTCATAAAAACGCGGGCTCTCTCTAACTT
>JBEGNB010000202.1:0-4016 GCA_041182785.1 Bacteroidota bacterium | reverse complement strand
ACTCTTGTCCGCGCGCTGCTTCGGCGGCCATGAAATTGGGCCAGGTGCGGTGCAGACCGCTCGGACAGGTGGGTTCGTGGGCTACCACCATGATCTGTCGTCTGGCTGTTTCGCGGAGTACATCGTTGTAGTGGTTGACCATATACTGGCCGTCGTGCCACTGTCCTTTCGGAATTACATATCCCACATATCCGGTTTTAATGGCGTCAAAACCGTGTTTTTTCATGTAGTCGTAAGCGGCGGGCATTTGCCGGACGTAGCTGGGCACTGCGGCCGATGTTTCGTGGTGTACGATAATTTTCACCCCCTTTTCACGGGCATACCGGCTGATTTCATCCATGTCGTAGTCGGGGTAAGGTTTGGTGAAATCGAAAATTTCCTCCTTGCCGGAGTTGAACCATTCTTCCCAGCCTGTATTCCAGCCTTCCACCAGTACACCGGAGAAGCCGTTTTGTGCGGCGAAATCAATATATTTTTTCACATTGGCCGTATTGGCGCCGTGGTTGGGCACGGGCTTTCCGGTATTTTTGTCGGTGTAGTACCAGGTGGACTTGCCGATGTGCATTTCCCACCAGATGCCCACGTATTTCTGCGGCTTGATCCAGGAGAGATCACCTTCGATCTTGCAGGGCTCGTTCAGGTTGAGAATCAGCCGGTTCGACAGGATTCCTGCGGGGTCCTTTTCGAGCAATATGGCCCTCCATGGGGTATTGAACGGCATTCTGGTAGTGGTAATCACCCGGTTGTCGGCGCCAGGAATCACGCGGGCGCGCAGGTGCGAGGGGTTCTGGCCCAGTTCGAGGTGCATGGCCCCGTAGTCCTGAACGGCGGCATCGGCGATGGAGATACAGTAACCGTTGTCTGACTGCATGGTGACCGGCGTGAGCATGGCCCGCACGTTTTTGATTGTCTGGTTGAATGGCTCAATATCGCCGAGGTAGCTGGCAGCATCCACCTGACTCAGTCGGGTATTCCTGTAGGTATGTTCGTTGGAGTCCCAGTCGCTGGGTGCCCACCAGGCCTGCAGATCTTCGGTCAGGTTGAAAGCAGTAACTTCATCCATAACAATCAGGGCTCGTGCCTTGTCGTTTTCAGGGAATTCGTACCGGATACCTACTCCGTCATCATAAACACGAACAACAATATCCATCCTCAGGCCAGAGGCGTCCTGAAGTTCGAGTGCCATGCCATTGCACTGGTCGGCGATCTGGTCCACCTCACCCCAGACGGGCTTCCAGTTTTCGGAACGGGCGAAGGTGCGGTTGCCGGTGGCGCTCAGTCCTTTGGTCATATCGTGGTTGCGGAGTTGCAGTCCCAGCGCGGAGGGCGCCACCACCTCTTTGCCCATGAACGATACGTTATAGGATGGCTCTCCGTTGGCACTGAGGGAGAGGCGGGCTTTCACCTGTCCGTCGGGGGAGGAGGCTTCGAGACTGACAGGCTGGGCAGCGAGCGGCCCGAGCAATATGAAAAGCGGGAGTATGAAGTGAAGTTTCATGCTGGAAAAATTTGATGCAAAAGTACGGATAATACGGGCACTCAGTGGCAGGTTGCCAGGCAAAATGAGCCGGTGCCGGTCATGTGTGCCAGTTTATTTTCATATAAAAAACATATTAAAACAGAATAATGGCCCCTTTCGTACAAATAGGGGTAATTTTATGCCAACATATTAAAAATTGGTTTATTTTTTGTGGGTATAGTCCGGAAAATCCCACAACAGCGGCTATGATTCAATTCATGCACTACCGGTTACACATTGCAATGAGAAAAAATATGATCAATCTGCGGATGATTGAACTTTACAGGCTCGGAATAGCACTCCTGATGCTGATGTTTTTGGCAGGCCGGGCGTCGGCACAGGCAAACATCACTGTCACGGAGAATTCAGGAGTACCCAACGATGGCTTCATCCTTTGCGGGGCTCAGGTAACGCTGACGGCCAATCCACCGGGTAATACTTATCTGTGGAGTACAACAGCTACTTCGCAGACTATTACTGTGGTGAAGGCAGGTACCTACACTGTGACCGTTACCAATAGCTCGGGAGGAACCAGTACTGATTCGAAGGTAATTACCGTGACAAATGACAATACAGCCCCGGTTGCCAAATGCGCTACCATCACCAAAGAGCTTGATACCAACGGAGAAGTTATTCTTGCCCTGGACGATGTGGATGACGGCTCTTTTGATGCCTGTTCTTTGGTCTCGCTCGAAGTGCAGGACTGGTTTGCAGCCGGAACAGATTGCGAAGAGGCTGCTTGTGTGTCTGATACCATGCGATTCCGTGCAGCTGTGAATGGCTCGGCCGGTTCGTATATCAGTAGCTGCATATCCAATTCAGGTCCTGAATCCTGGGCTTATTTTGAGGTAACATCACCGGGAACAATAGATGTGATTATCGGAGTTGACACTTCGGGTAGTAGTGAATGCGAGGTTGCTGTATGGGGGCCGTTTTCTTCGCCGCAGTGTGATCAGCTGGATTTGACGAACCAGCAGTTCTGCTTGGCAGATGTTTGTGGCGGCAGGCAAATAATTTTTACAGCACAAGTGGGATATTATATGCTGATGCTCACTAATCCGGACAATATTACGGGTGTTATTTATCTAAATGATAATAAAGGCAGTGCAGAGATTGCCCGACCATGCCTTACTGACAACATGACCGGCACACGTGTTTACAGGTGCAGGGACATAGGCAGCCGGGTGGTTACACTGCGTGTCGCTGACCAGGCCGGAAATACTGCTACCTGCAACGCTGTGGTCAATGTGGTGGATAATATAGATCCCGCTATCATTGTCTGCCCGTCCGGTATGAACCTTCCCTCCTGCGATTCACCATTACCAGAAATGACAAACGATGTAGTCGCAGAAGACAATTGCGTCTATACTATTTCGCAGTACCCTCCTCCTTTCAGTCCTGTAGGTGATTTTGACGGAGATACCACCATTGTCACCTTTACTGTCACGGATATGGGTGGCAATACAGCCAGTTGCACAACAGTTGTTACAATTGAGGATACCAATCCTCCCGTTGCAGATTGTATACCGGCGGTCAGTTTGCTTCTTGGCAGCAATGGTACTGTGTTTCTAAACACTGCTACAGTGAATAATGGTTCTTTTGATGACTGCACGGCACCCCAGGACTTGTTGATCAGTCTGACGCAGTCTTCGTTCACCTGCGCAGATACAGGAGTTAATGTGGTCGCCCTGAATGTCCGTGATCAGGCAGGTAACGATGCTATCTCATGCTTTACCAATGTGAGAATACGGGATTTAACGGCTCCGGCAGTTACCTGTCCTCCCAATACAACGGTGAATTGTACGGCTACTGTACCCAATCTGATACCTCAGCTGGTAGCCACTGATAACTGTACGGGCTCTTCCGGTATTGTGAAAACCCAGAATCCGGCTGAGGGAAGCGCCCTTTCGCTGCCGGGGCCGGTCACGGTTACCTTCACTGCACGGGATTACAGCGGAAATATTAGTGCTTGTACCAGCATCATCACCATTTCTGATCCGACTTCGCCGACTTTCACATCCTGTCCGGCTAATATAACCGTAAACAATGATGCCGGTATCTGCGGGCGTTTATATACCTATACTGCGCCAACAGCCACGGACAATTGCGGAACACCAACGGTTACCCTCACTAACGGACAGGTTTCCGGCTCTACCTTGCCGGTAGGAGCTACCAGCTTCACCTTCCGTGCCACCGATCTGGCCGGAAATACTTCCACCTGTTCCTGGATAGTGACTGTGCGTGATGTGGCTCCGCCAACAGCTTTATGTCAAAATATTACTGTGTCGCTCAACGGATCCGGTACAGCCAGCATCACCGCTGCCCAGCTGAATAACGGTTCAACAGACAACTGTATCAGTCAGGGAGCGCTCACATTATCCGCTTCAGCGACCAGTTTTACCTGTTCCAATGTTGGTGCCAACACAGTAACCCTTACCGTAACCGATGTTAACAGCAACACATCCACCTGTACATCCGTGGTTACGGTGCAGGATAC